>JBDNGR010000345.1:0-1848 GCA_041689165.1 Coxiellaceae bacterium | reverse complement strand
GGGATGGCTCATATCCACTGAACACTCACCCTGTTTTTTATAGCTATTTTTGAGAGCAGTCATCGCCCAACAAGTTGAGTTATGATACCTTATTTGTCGCAAAACAATAAAAAGGATCATGATGATAACTGCTCACAAAAAGAACCACCCAGTCCGCCTCCCATTGCCAATTAAAAAATCTATCGCCATGGAAGCCATCAGGAAAGAAAAACCGGTTATCGACATTGCACGTCGTTATAACTGTAGCCGTAACACGGTGTACGAACAGCAAAGAATTGCATTAGCCGCGGCTAACAAGGCTTTTGAATCAACAGATGATGACGTGCTATTTTATTTACCAGTAACCAAGAATTACATACACAGTGTTGTAGTTGATTTATATACGAAAAAAACAAGTCACCGGGATATTAAGTCTTTTTTAGAGAGTTCGTTTGATTACTCACTTTCGGAAGGATCTGTTTTTAATATTCTTGATGCTGCTGGTGATAGAGCTATGGAAATCAACCACTCCTACGATCTAAGCCTCATAAAGGATAGCGCGGCAGACGAACTGTTTCACCACAACAAGCCGATTTTAGCTGCTGTTGATATCCCATCACGGTTTTGCGCGTTGGTTGTTCATGCAGACCATCGTGATGGTGACACATGGGGTATCCATTTGTTGGATTTACACGCGATGGGCTATAGCCCAGAGGTATCAATTCTTGATGGAGCGAAAGGCCTTATCAAAGGACATGAAGAGGCATTGCCGGAAACCAAATTGCGCCACGATCACCTTCACTGCATCATGGATATGAAAGATTCAGCTAAATTTCTTAGAAATCAGGCGGCGTCCACCGGAACCGCCGCCTTAAAGATCTTACAGAAATCCATCAGCGCGAAAAATCCGGATAAGAAAAAAGAACATGAGACTATGTTTACAGAGGCGCTCTGTAAACATACGCATCTTGAAGAAATATCAAACCTGTTCAATACACTGACCAGCTGGTTACAACACGATGTGCTTCAACTTGCCGGTCATCCACCAGCAGTTCGAACGACCCTGTACGATTTCATTGTCTCATAAACGATCGTATTAGCAGAAAAACATCCTCATCGCATTGACGCAATCGTAACAACACTCAATGAGCAACGTGAAGCTCTACTTGATGTGGCCAATGAATTAAACAATAAATTCATACTGGTCGCAAAAAAACATGGTCTTTCCATCGATACCATCGGGGAGATATGCTATTTAGCCAGATACGCATTTGATGGAGTAAAGTACTGTGATAGACAATCTGATTTGGTGACATTAATCGGAACTAAATACGATAAAATTGAGGATGAGGTACTTCATATCTTGGACACAACCCATCGTTGCAGCTCTATGGTCGAGAACTTTAATAGTCGGCTGCGCCCTTATCTGGATAAACGTAAATTCATATCTCAAAAAATGCTGGCGTTAATTCAATTTTACCTTAACCACAGGCCATTTCCTCGTAGTCAGCATAAGCGCTTGAAGCACAAATCACCGGCAGAAGCACTGACAGGACAACCACACAAACCATGGCGAGAAATGCTTGGTTTCGACCGTATTCAGCGGCAACCCGCGTAATTATTCAATTTATTAAAGAGCGATAGAATCGTAATATTCATGCCTAAATGGTAACACATCAGGGTAGAATTCTACACGCATAATGTTCACTAAAACGGGTGGTTTTTGAGCCATGCCGGCAATGGCATGATTCTTTCCTTATTTAATTAGATTAATTGAGTGGGGTTCACGGTTTCATTTGTGCGGATTTTACCCAAAAAGGAATGGTTGATCAAATATCGGCTTGATTGTTTTTCTGTAAGACATGCCTT
>JBDNGR010000344.1:0-1145 GCA_041689165.1 Coxiellaceae bacterium | reverse complement strand
CGGTTGTTCGATCATGAAAGCATTGTAACCCTTACTGGCATTGACTTCTACCATCACTAGAAACATAAAAGAGCCTGCTTTAGTTGGGCTTTGTCGGCAAAGCATTGGATCACCATATGATGGTACAGTGTTTGCTTTTCGCAACAAACGCGGAATAGCCGTCAAACTATTAGCTTACGACGGCACGGGCTTTTGGTTATGTACTAAACGATTTTCACAAGGCAAGCTGAATTATTGGCCCAAGTCTTGCAATGAGCGTATTTGTGCTACAACGATGGCCGTTATCCTTAATCAGGGGATGCCGGCTCAGATGCACTCTTCTTGGCGCCAACTTCCAAGCTCTGCTTGAGTGTTTCTTGGTAATGCCAAGGCAGCCAAGCGCGTGCGTTTTGGATCACCAATTGTTCGTTCTCGATAAGCGCGCACATATATTCACATGGGTTAATCTCATTTTGAGCAGCACTGTATAGCGCCGACTGTACATAGCTGGCAAAAGCGGCGCTGTCTAACGTTTTATAAAACATCGAGGATTTTCTTACCTGAATGATAAGCTTAAGTGCACGCTCCACGATATTGGTATCGAGTGGCGCATGGAGTTGGCGCAGAAATTGCGATAATTGTGTCCATCGATTTAAGATGTAGTCAATCGCTTTGCCGGCAACAGAATTGGGCTCGAACTCTGATTTTTGCTCTTCAAGGTATGATTTAAGCTCCTCCATCACTGGCGTGCTTTTTTCTTGGTGATAAGCAAGCCGTTTCTCGCTGCTCATTCCTTTGGTGTGCGCTTCATGGTCGTAAATGGTACCAATTAAGCCAATGACCTTATCAGCCACATCATCATAACCATTGGGCAGTTCGTAGAACTGGCGTCTGGCGTGCACAAGGCAAAAACATAGGATGTATAAGTCCTCAGAAATGCCCTGTGGAATGTTTGCAGCTAGTGCATCACACATCATGATGGGTGGGTCTAATTTAGCATCACGTAGTGCCATGATTTCAGCGATGCATTTTCCTGCCGTACGATTATCGGTGATATAAAGGTATGAGCGGTGGTCTTCATGTAGACTCACAATGCCTGTGGTAAAACAGGTATGCTGACTTTTTTCACCTTTTTGGGCCAATTTGGCGGCCTTGATTTCGCTCAT
>JBDNGR010000343.1:0-3196 GCA_041689165.1 Coxiellaceae bacterium | reverse complement strand
TCTTACAACTCGCAGCTTCAGGGTCGAGAGGTATAGACCTCTCGACCCTGAAGATGCGAAGTTTTAAGTTTTAGCTTGCGAGCAGTAGCTCGATAAAACTGAGCAAAAGTAGAGGATCCGGGTCAATTTGATGGTAAGTTAGCACTTAGAATTCAGAATTTGAGATAGAAGGATTGTATACCTCTCAGGCTTTAAGAACTGCGAGGCTACTGTTGAGATTATGAAAACGAACTTAAATCATCAGTTGTTTGAGCAACGTGAACAAATCGAACAGTGGTTCGAAGATCAGTGGCAGCAAACACCGCCTTTATTTTATAGCTCCATAGACTTACGCAATGCTGGTTTCAAGCTCTCAACCGTTGACACCAATCTCTTTCCAGCAGGCTTTAACAACCTTCCATCTGAAGCTTTGCTAGCGGGCGCTCAAGCCACACAAAATTATCTTAAAAAATATTATCCTAATCAAACACGGCTTTTGCTTATTCCCGAAAGCCATACCCGCAATCAGTTTTACTTTAACAGTCTAAAAAGACTCTCTGAAATCTTGAAGCAGTCGGGCCTTGAGGTACGAATAGGCAGCTTGAATCCAGAAAGCTCTGACGAAAGCCCTATGCAATTTGAACCATTAATTCGCGAAAACAACAAAATCGGTGTTGTAGATTTTTTTCCTGACTTAATTTTACTGAACAATGATCTTTCTTCAGGCGTACCAGAGCTCTTACAAAATTTGCAGCAAAGTGTTCTGCCTCCTTTGTTCTTAGGCTGGCAGCAACGACTAAAGTCCACTCACTTTCATTATTATGCTGAAGTCTGTCAAAGCTTCGGTCAAAAATTTAATTTCGATCCCTGGTTAATCATGCCTTTGTTTGATCACTGCAATGAAATTGATTTCTTGAAACGCAAAGGTGATGGGTGCTTAGCTTCTCGCGCTGAAAGACTACTCTTTCAAATTAAGAAAAAATATGAAGAGTTTAATATTCAACAAGAACCTTTTCTGATTGTTAAAGCTGATGCAGGCACTTATGGAATGGGTGTCATGAGCATTAAAGACCCACAAGAGTTGCTCCACTTGAATCGCAAACAACGTACCAAGATGTCAGCTTCCAAAGGTGGCCAAGAAGTCCATGCAGCCATCATTCAGGAAGGTATTCCCACCATTGAAAAGTGGAATCAAGTCAACACAGCAGAATCTGTGCTTTACAATATTGGCACAGATGTAATCGGTGGCTTCTATCGCGTGCATGAAGCTAAAGATGCTACACAAAGCTTGAATGCTCCCGGTATGCGCTTTTACCCCTTTAACTCTAGTTCTTCAGCAGAGCTGTATAACTATACAGTTATTGCTCGATTAGCCATGCTTGCCGCGGCGCATGAAAGGGACGCAGGCGCGACATTGCTTGGAAGCGAAAATCGAGATAATTTAGCCTAGACTTTAGTAAATTAGGTTCATTCGGTAGCCAAACAAATAGAGTGCAGTTGACCCTGACAACAAGGAGGATAATAGAATGCGAAAACTAGCCGTAATTATGGACCCTATTGAGAAAATTGATGTCAGCCATGACACAAGCTTTGCCTTAATGCTGGAAGCACAACAACGCGACTGGGAAGTTTATTATTTGCAAGGACGGGATATCTGGTTACAAGAAGGGATTGTGTGGGCCCGTATGCAGAAACTCATACTCGATGACAATTCAGAAAATTGGTTTGAGATAGAAGATAATTTCGTACAACCGCTCAATGAAATGGATTGCATTTTGATGCGCAAAGATCCACCTTTCAACTTAGGATACATCTACCTCACCTATTTGCTTGAACAAGTTGAGGCACACGGTGTTATGGTGCTCAATCGCCCTAAAAGTTTACGTGATGCCAACGAAAAGCTGTTTACCACTTGGTTTCCACATTGCTGCCCAAAAACTTTAGTGAGCTCACATAAAACTGTCATTCAAGAGTTTGTTGAGGACAATCTCAACTGTGTTATTAAACCTTTAGACGGCATGGGAGGATCGTCGATCTTCAAGCTTGACCATAACGATCCCAATATGAATTCAATTATTGATTCTGTTACTAAGCTCGGCACTGAGCATGTAGTCGTACAAGAATTCATTCCTGAGATTGCACAAGGCGACAAACGGATTTTTTTGATCAATGGCGAGCCCGCACCTTTTGCCTTAGCTCGAATTCCATCCGCTAATGATTTCCGCGGCAATCTAGCAGCCGGCGGCCATCCCTCGATTATAGAATTAAGTGAACGTGACTACTGGATTGCTGAGCAAATAGCACCGAAACTATGCGAGATGGGTTTAGTTTTTGTCGGACTGGATGTGATCGGTGACTATTTAACCGAAATAAATGTCACTAGTCCTACCTGTGCACGCGAGATTGAAGCAGAGACCGGCTTTAGCGCTACAGCAAAGCTATTTGATTATATTGAAGCTGAATTAGCTCAGCGTTAGAAAAAGGCTAAAGTGACCTGATCACAGATAACGAATTAGAATAAAAAAAGCCTGCGTGATGCAGGCTTTTTTATTAAGCTATACCCATTGTACCCGAAGCTGCAAGTTGTAAGCTTCATCTTGACGTCGTATTACCCGCTTCCTCAATCACAAAAGCTCGAAAGAGCCGAACTATTCCTTCGCTTTTGCGGAATGTCATCGGGCCACTGCTCGCAAGCTGAAACTTAAAACTTCGCATCTCGAAGTACGATGGGTATATAAATTAGCTAGAAGTACCCATTGTAGAAGTTGTGCTGCTGCCATCAGAATCAGTATCTGTAGTAGACATGGTGCTAGGCATAGTGCCAGCCACTTTAACAAAACTAGCTTCAGCAAAGCTCAAGCTGCAAAAACCAACAACGCTTACGATAACCGCAACCAATAATCCTTTTCTCATGAAAATCTCCAAAATGGTTTAAGACTATTTCTCAAAGACTAATGTCTTTAAGACTGAACGATCTTGCGCCAGCAAGCCCACTAAGTCAATACGGCGAAGAATCGAAAATCCCGGTAGAGATTTTCACGAGGATTTAAGATAGGGTTTATGCTCATACAAATAACCCCACCCTGACTTTCTGAATGCAGCCTGTAGAGCTACACCACCCTCATGATGCTATTGCAAAAGAGTGCTTAAGTAATTTAGCTATATACCTATCGCACCTCGAGATGCGAAGTTTTAAGTTTCAGCTTGCGAGCAGTGG
>JBDNGR010000342.1:0-4226 GCA_041689165.1 Coxiellaceae bacterium | reverse complement strand
TATAATTAATTACAAAAAATGGATCTTGAATACTTTGATTGTATCTATTTATAAAAATAAGCGCGCTCATTTCGGAGATAAAAAATGTAGCCAGCAGTCTATCTTTAAGCTTTTGTTTTCGAGAACCGGGCGATTCGCCTAGATCTCGAATCAGAGTAAGATCACGACCTAAACTTGCTAATTCAATAGAATATTCTCTCGATAAATCCTCGTTAACTTTATTTAAAAAAGCTAACAATCTCAAAGCATCAAATGCTTCTCTATTCGTCACACTATCTTTATTTTGCAGATAGGCAGAAACCACACGAGCATACGCATGATACTCGGCTTGCAACGATGGATCTAATTTAAGGTTTTCCGCGTGTGCTTGAATCATCTTATAAATATTTTTTTCTTTTATATTCGGATTATGGATAGAATTTTGTTGCTCAACTCCTACAATTAAAGAATTTACCAAGCACTCTTGGTTATTAGCAGCATGAAAACCCAATGGAAATTGAGAATCCAATGTTATTTTGACAGAGGTATCGTCCGTTGTTATCGTTGCGTGAGCAATCTCACCCGCTATCGATTCACCAATATTAGAAGAAAGTATTCTGCCATTATTAAAAACCACCAATCCCTCTTTATCTGTGACTACATGTACTTGCAACGTCGTAGTATTGCCGATTTGGGTAGTTGTAACAAAAGAATTATGTCCACCCAAAGCTTCAGCCTTTCCTTCATGCATACGAAATAACTGGTCAAATACTTGAGAACGCCTTTCTTGATCTGCAGCTGGTAAAATATGCGTTTCTTGATTTTTATTAAAAACAAATAGCCCTGCACCTTGTGCTTGCACGCCTACACCACGCAGATATGCCCCAATACGCGCTTCAGCATGCATCTGATCTACCATCGTATTCATATGCGAAACTGCAGCAGCGTCATAAGCACCATGCACTTTTAATGCATTTTGATCTTGTAAGCCCATCATACCCAATGACGCGGCCACAGCTTGCAATGCTTTTTTCATTTCCGCTGAAATATTGCCTGCCGAATAGAAAATCTCAATTTCCGCACAAATAGCTTTTAATACTCTTGCAAACAAAAATAATTGAGAAATGCCAGGCGTCGCTTCGCGAGCTTGTTGGATCATCTCTCTGGCTACAGCAGGCAGATGATTCAAGCAACCAGAGGATATCACGTGATTAAAAAATTGCGCGGCAAAACGACTATAGTAAATAGGATTCATATCAGGATTGAGACCTTGCGCTGCCTGCACCAAGGGATCTAAAATGTTTTCTTTAAACGCTGCTAACTCTGCTTGCTCACTGTCTTGCAAACGCTTGGCAATCGCAATCTCAAAAAGAGGATGATTAATCAGCTTAGCTGCGATTGCTTGCTTGTAACAAACTCTCACAGGCTGACTATTAACTGAATCAGTCGCTAATAAAGATAATACCATCAAAGGCGGCTTGATGGATAATAACTGCCGTAGATGTGGCTCTAGCATTGTAGCAGTTATCAAATTATTGAACTCTTCATATCCAAAATCTTCAATGAAACCCTCTTGATTCACATGAGGTTCCGGGATAGCTTGTTCCTCAAAATGTTGCTGTATCTTATGAACTTGGACATAAACAAGATATTCAATCATAACCGATAACGAACTTTGTACACTTTCAACATCGCGAGACTCTCGATACACACTTAAATAATATTGCAAATAATCGACCATAGGGTCAAATCGATTAAATTGTTCAGGACTAGCCACAAAACATTGTAAAGCTCGGTACAAGAGCGGCAACAACATATTATCGATACGTTGTAACAACTCGGCTTCTTCTAACGTTAAATGATAATAGTGCGCAGTCTTATGAGCAGCAGTGACAACATCTTCTTCATATTCCTGGTGATTTTTGTAATAATGCGCTTGACTCTTTAAGCGTATCTTCAACAATTCACTTAAACTAGCCTGGTAAAACCGGACAAATTGCCGATCTAAAATTCCCTGACTTGCTAAACGCTCTAAAATATCCAACGTATTGGTTTTTGCAATATTATAATAAACACCCAGTGCTGATAAAGGATGAACCAAGTATTCCTGATAATCTTCTTTAAGACGGAGCGGATCATGTAACATACGTTCTTGAAAGGCTTGTAATTTATCCCGTAAACATATCACAGCTCGCATTTGATACTCAGTTCGATGAGTATCTACTGCAACTTGATATTGCTCTAACAAAGAGATTTCACCGTATACTAGACAGGGCTTTAACATACTAAATCCTAACGTCCTGCCACCGGTATCTTCCAGTGGATAATGACGCGCATCAAAAATAGCATGCGCCACCTCAGCAGGCAGCCCTCGTAAACGTGCGTCATAGAGCGGTTGTACCGCCTCATCCAAATGAAAGCCAACGCCACAATCTCGGGTGATCTCTCCAAGAGAGGCTATCTTGAACATGACCATTCTCAATAAAGCCATAAAATAGGGTGCGTCTTTTAAAGTAGGATCAGAGACCAACAACATATACTCTAAATCCGAATTAGGCGTCATCTCTGCCCGAGCAAATGAGCCAAATGCTGCAATTGCGAAGGGGCACGGTGCCTCTCCCAGCAATTCTTTGGCATCATCTAACATCCTTTGTATTAAGGATTCCATACATTTGGTTATTTGCAAGCTATTAACTGCAGACTCTTGCAAAACCTGATTCGTTTCTTCGCGAAGCGCCGTCAATTGATCACAATAATTGCCCCAATCTCCTTGATAAGCGTTGTCCCAGTCTTTATCGATATCCTCTAAACAGGCAAGCATTTCATTGATATCAAAAGATCGCATGTCTACTGGAACGGCAACATTCTCCAACGCTTTTTTTGTCAGATAATCTCGCTGTACTGTATAAAGTAAATGTAAGGCTAAAAAAGAACGTTTTTGTAGAAGTAACTGACGAATACGCTGTTGCACGGCCTTAAATGTCACTTGAAAATAATCAAGCCCTTTTCTCCTGGCAACATTACAGGCATTCAATAAACCTTCAAATAATATGGGATTATTCAACTGTACGCGTAAATAATGATGGTAATCACGCTCCAGCTGATGAAGAGATCGCTTACTTATTTCTAAACTCTCTTCGTCACGGGATAATTTTTTTGCACGATGAAAGGCACTCAATGATCGCATTACGCTTGTCCAATCAGACAATTGTGTATTTTCAGCGGAAAACGAAAATACAGCATTAATCATTGCCATCTTCTGCTGTGCTACACGTCCTTCCAACGCGCACAAGCGACGCTCTTCGTCGGTTAATTTAGCAGTTCTGGCAATTTCCTGGGCTTGTCTTAATAAATGATTTAATTCCACAGGAGATTTCTGCTTCTCTAAACAAAATTCCGTTAATCGCACCAATAAAATTAACAAAGATTGATTGAGAGCTTGTGTTAAATAACCATCAGATGCCAGCATTTGAATCATGTTGTAACTCAGCATTATTCTACTCAGTTCAAGATCATCCATCAGATGAGCACTCGAGCTCGTATGACTTAAGATAAGATCGATTTGGCTCAATAAATGTTTAATTGTCGCAAGACTTCTTTCTGTTAACATCGTAAATTCCTTCAAAAATGCACCTTAATTTGTAATCTTATTAAAATAATTCAAGATTTACTACGATAATCCTTCAGAGGCAACCGACACATTCACTCCCGCTTGCAATAGTATCTCAACGCCTTTTATATTATTAAAAAGGGCGGCGGTATGTAACGGTGTTCGTCGATAAGGCCCCAACACATCAATATTTTTATTTTTTTCGGCCAGCAATTTCATAACAGCACCTATAATTTCTTTAGGATGTGATTGCACAAAAAGATAATGCAAGGGTAGATACCCAATAGAATCTCTTAACTGTGACTCTGCACCTAACTTCAATAAATACTCAACAACAACAGGATGCCCATGTAAACAGGCCAAGTGTAAAGCTGCTTTTCCGTTTTCCGGTAAAGTATTTAACATTTTTATGCGCTTTTTAGCGGGCATTTTTTCTGTTATTAATTTTATCGCCGCGAGATCTCCCCCCGCACATAATACGTGTAAATCTTGTTCTGACGCAGCTAAAGCAGAAGCTTCCTTTTCTTTAATTTCCGCATGCTTTTTAGTAAAAAATTCTTCTCGATCATGCAATTTCACCGCTTGTTCCGTGCGTTTATTCATGAAATGCTCTTGCAGTTCTTCTTGCTCAGAGAAC
>JBDNGR010000341.1:0-2026 GCA_041689165.1 Coxiellaceae bacterium | reverse complement strand
GAAGGGTATTACGTTGCACCGACAGTGTTTGAATTGAAAGATTTATCGCTATTAACGAAAGAAATATTTGGTCCGATATTGCACGTGATTCGTTACAAGTCTAAAGACCTTGATAAAGTCATCAAGCAAATTAACGATACCGGTTATGGTTTAACTCTGGGTGTTCACAGTCGCATAAAACAATTTGCAGCTGATATTATTGCAAAAGCAAAAGTTGGGAATATTTACGTGAACCGCAACATCATCGGCGCTGTTGTCGGTGTGCAACCGTTTGGTGGTGAAGGTTTGTCGGGCACCGGTCCCAAAGCCGGCGGCCCACATTATCTTTATCGACTTTGCACCGAGCGCACTGTTTCTATCAATACTACTGCAGCGGGCGGTAATGCGTCGTTGTTGATGTTGGAGGAATAAAAAAGCCAATGCGCTGCATTGGCTTTTGATTTAAAGAGTAGCAACTATTTTATAGATGATTACTTTTTCTTGTAGCTGGTGTAACGCCTTGCTCAGTATCTCTTCTGCTTATCGCGGTTGAAAAAAATGCTGCCGTGTGCACCATTGCTAATTGAGTTGCCCAAACGGGCGCACCAAACATTTTTGGTACTCCAGCTAACCCAAAACTTGCGCCTAGCGCAGGGAGGTCTCTAGTAATTGCATTTTTAACAACATTTCCAAACTTTTGCATGCGGCTAAGTTCTTCAGTGGCTTCTCCATTAAGGGCGCTCAGTGGTTGAGCTTCATCACCAAGATATCGACTGATTATCAATTTTTCAAGCAATGGATGGATGATGAAATTATAAATGGCTGGAACATGAGTGCCCACTATGCTCGCACCTATGCTTATTCCCATGCTTCGTTCTTCTTCAGGAGGTAATACATCCCCACCCAATATTTGGCTATAAGCTACATATCCAATTGAAGTCATTAGCACGTCACGAATAACAACGTCAATGAATAATTTTACTTTGTTGTATTCATTACTATGAAGCTTTCTTGCTAACTCTTGCATCATTTCTGTGTAGGTCATTTTATTTCCCCTGTTTTAATTTGTATCGATATTATACATAGGCTAACAGAATAAACAATAGTCAAATCTGATAAAACTCTATTTCTAAAAGAGAAATAATGTGTGGTGGGTACGTTCTTCAAATTGAGGTAATTTTTATAGATTTTCAGTTGTACATTTGTTAAGATGAGCCAACCGCTACAGAAATAAAAGGAATTGCAAGCGTTATTGTCGGTTGCCTGGTAAGAATGACGAGAGGAGAGGGATATGTTGGAAGCCACTTTATTAAAGGATCGATCTCGGGTTGATCTATTAATAGAACATTTAACGCAGCTTGAAGAACAAAAAGATGAGTTGCTAGTCAAAATCACTTTTCTTCGTGAGCTTCTTGAAGTTCAGGAAGATCAGTTAAAATCAGTCAGGTCTCAAGAAGACGCGATTGCCAGTGAGCTGTCCGTTTCGCAGCGGGAATTTATAGCAGCAGCTTAAATATTCTCTGTCGTTCCCGCGAAGGCGGGAATCCAGGGTGCCATGATTTATGATATGGTATGCCCCGGGGGCGTGAGACCTGGATTCCCGCCTTCGCGGGGACGGCGGAAAAAGAAAGACTCTTATTCGCGGGAACAACACCTAAATTCTTCCCGAAATGAGTATATTACAACTAACCCCCATTCAATAATTTTCTCAACAAATCATTCACCTGTTGCTGGTTTGCTTTACCTTGAGTTGCTTTCATGGCCTGCCCAACAAAGTAGCCAAACAATTTATCTTTACCGCTACGATAATCCGCTAATTGCTCAGGATTATCTGCCAAGATTTGCATAAGAGTAGCTTCTATCGCACCATTATCTTTAACTTGCTTTAAGCCTTTGGCAGCAATAATTTCATCGGCAGATCCTTCTTGATTCCACATTGATTCAAAAAGGGTTTTGGCAATTTTTCCTGAAATGGTTTCATCAGCAATACGAGCAACCATTTGACCTAAATATTCAGCGCTAACAGGGCTTTGTGTAATATCAAGAT
>JBDNGR010000340.1:0-4074 GCA_041689165.1 Coxiellaceae bacterium | reverse complement strand
GGTGGCATGGTGCAATCGGTGTCGGTGAGTGAGGCAAGTAGTGCCGCACAAGGCAATGTGTCGATGGCCAGCTACAGTGGCTGGAACATGAATTACGACAACACCAATGCCCATAAATTTGATACCAATGCGCATCATGCAGAAGGGCGCTCAACGATGCAAATGGGCAATGGCGCACTCCTATCGCAGAATGCCGATGGCTCGACCACGGGCAATATCCAACCGGCGATTTCAACGGCCGCAGTGAGCGTGCACGGTTCAGACCGGGTGGTGGAGTCACTGCATCAAAGTGCGACGGAGTCGTTTTCCAATGCCACTCAACATCGCACAGCGGCGGATTCGCATCTGCAGGCAGGCTTGTCGCAGATGAAACAGTTCACGGAAAGCGATGCCAATGATTATCGAGGTGGGGAGGGGGTTAGTAACACCACGAGTGCCAGCATCGGTCAGGACTTGCGTATTATGAAAGATGCGGTGGAACAGCATAATAAGCATACCGATAAATCACATCACTCTAGCGCAGAAGAAGCCATTAGTGGACAGTTCAACAGTAATCGCTCTGTACTTGGGAAAGGGGTTAAATGGGTGTCAGGCCTTTCAGGTCATGCGTCCCTCACAGGTCGCCACAGTGATTCGTACAATACTAGCAATCAAACCTTCCACAATACCAGTGAGGGTAAAGCCTTTGCTGATGCGTACCATCACATGATAGCCACGGCCAAAACGAATCATTTGGATGCGGCCGATTCTCATAATTTAAGCAAATCCGAGCAAATTGCCGCCAACTTCTCAGCGGGTGACTCGTTGATGAAGCAATCATCAGCAGACTATGCTCATGGGCACCAGTTACAAACAGCGGCCACGCACGCTACCGAGCAAGCACAATCGATTGATGCCAATTTAAATCAGGCATACCACGATTGGGTGGTTCAGCACTATCCTCAGCAGGGTGAGCAGGTGATGTTGAAAGCCGATAGTGCGAGCATTGCGACCCAACAGCAATGGGCAAATGAGTTTCTAAACTCATCGACGGGTCGTGGTGCTGTGGGCTTGCAGGTGCAATCAGCGCTCGCCCACACGAAGACTGATATCCAGCAGGATTATCAGGCACAAGCGGCGTCTATCTCGCAAGAAAATAATCTAGCGAAGACCCACCAACAGGCTCGTCAAACGGTGGATAAACAAGCCTCCAACAAAGGGCAAGTCCCCATGGACTCTGAGCAACTGGCAGCAGCGCGTGACCTCCAACACCAGTCAAAACAAGTCGTCGAGGAGGGGGTTAAGGTAGAGCAGTATGCAGCCCGTCAAATCAAACACACCGACATCAAAAACAAGGAGAAATAACATGGATCATCAAGCGTTACAGGCGGCCTTTAAACGCGACTTACAGGCCATTCCTACACTCCAATTAGGCATTTTGAGTGCTCGCGACCTGTATGGGTCGTTGGCTGTCTTTGTGTTGAAACTGTCGCTGTTATTGTTAGGCATTAATAGTGCCATACAAATATCTCTTTACAGTATCGGCTATTTTTACTACCCACCCTCGCTAGCTTTAGCACTTACGTGTTGGGCAGCGGCCTTGGTAGGCAGCATTTTCATGATGATGTTTGCAAGTAGCTTTATTTTGTTCGGGAAAATGGTTGCGGGTCGTCTTGAATCGGCCGCGTTTATTAAAGAAAAATGCCGACAGTTCGGTATAGGGTTTTTGGTGCTTTATAGCATTGCTTATTTTTTCTTAATAATGAGTTTTTATTCAACCGAGAGTTTGTGTACCACCTTAGACTACCTTATCTTCATACTTGCATTTTCGCAGTTTGTCGTACTGGTTGGCTCAATGCTTATAGTCAATGTTTTCGCAGGCATAGAGATTAATCGCTTAGGCCTAGGCGTTGCATTTGAGGTGATTGATGCTTTTTCAGCGAAGCTAACGAGCCACGCGGATGAATCGAAGCAAGGAGCTGAGGATGATCGGTAAACGCATCCAGGGCAATGGCTCGATGTCTGTCAGCGTGGAGCATTGTCTAGTTAGATTTATTTCACCAAGGCAGGCTTTGTTGTTAGTGAGGGCTCTTTATGCACGGTTCACACGAAGCCAGTGCGTGATGGGAGTTATGAGATACATTAAACCATCCATGAGCAGTACGACGCGACATTCTTACCAAGGTTTGTTCGCTATGTTATGTGTGTCGCAGGTGTCGTATGCGCATCTTGTATCCCCTGAACTGTACGCATGGTATACCGCTGCCACATCTGATCACATGGACTCATGCATTAATTTTCATTATCGCTATGAACATTTAAATCGTGGCTCTCCACGAGATATAGCGAGTCAATTATTAATACTCCCTGCATCTCCCACGCACTGTAACTGGCATGCTATGGAGCAAGATTTTTCCGCGAGCAAAGTACTTCCTCCTGACTTTCCATCAAGTCATGAAGAATGGAATGCATTAAGTGGGGATGCAAACCGTGTGACCCAGACTTGGATGCGCGCTTGCGTCAATCAAGATGGGTTCATTGATTCGTCTATTTCGGTAACACTTTATCCATCCTATCGCTGTCCTGCTGGTTCTTCTCAGAGTCTTGATACAGAGTCGTATACATTTGGTTGCAGCACGCACCCGATAGGCTGGTGCTTAGCGGACATAGTTGGCCGTGATTTATATTCAGCAGGAATGAGCCGCTTAGGGCACATTGGCCTGACTGTTTATTCTAATGTGATTGAAGTACTACAGGCCGCAAAGGTTGTTCAAGTTAATTCATTAGAGCACTTCAAGACGCAATCACCCTTTTGGGGTCGTCGCTATGGTACGGCATTAAATCCAGATTTAACCTGGGAAGAGGCGCAAAACATTATATTGGAAGCTAAAAAACAAAGCGTTTGTTCGCCAGAATATACGCTATCGTGGACATTTTCTACGTGCGACTCAGGGAAGCCGGCAAAATTCAGATGTGATTCATTCGTATATAATGCGTATTTAGTAGGAGCTCATATTGATTTAAGCTATACGCCGCTAATCACCTATCCACGAACCCTGTTTAATGGAATGCTCAATTGCCGAGATTCGTTTATAGCCTCTTGCGCGGAAGTTGATCTTGTTACCCCATTTATTCTTAAACCAGCGCGTTTATCACACCTTGCGCTGCAAGGGGTTTTATCGCAAGAGTCGATTGACTGGCACGAGCTCGATCAACTATCAAAAAAAATCGTCCTGTCTTCCGCTATTGACCGCCGTCAGAAAGTGGCCTTATTTTGGTCGTTACAAAACAAATTCCATGAGCACGCCTTAAAGCATGGCTATTTGCTAGATGTGTTGTCTGAGCTTGAGCCGATTGAAAAGACAGCGTCACTTATCCGCGCCGTTCATCAAGAAAAAAATAGCGAGCGTGCACGCTCGTACTTGATGGTTTTAATCAGCGCCATGACGCCAGAAAACGTCTCGCAGCACCCACAAGAGGCGATGCAGGCGAAGGATTTTTTGCGCGAGACATTAAGAGACAGTCACGATGAGGCGATGGTAGGCGCGCTCATCATCAACTACCCAGAAACGTTCGTAGACGAGAGCACGTATTACCTGATGCGAAAGCGCTTAGGCACCCTAAGTGCTCGTACCGTTCAAGCCATAGTAGCCAACTCAAGTTTTTGGTATCAGTGGCTGGCGTTAGAAGCGCACGAACCGGGTGGCGCGCCAGCGTGGTCTGAGCAATTATTTGATGCAGCCAATGACTTCGCTCATGAGGACTGTATCGCCAATCCCATAGCAGATGCCAGTGATATTTGCCGGGCATTTAAACTGGGACTCGCGTCAAGAATGAAAAAAACATACCCATTTAAACGCCCTGATGCCTTAAAAAAAGAATCGGTGGAGTCCTTGTCACTACAAGGGTTAGCCCCTTTTTTGCAGCAACTCAACGCGCAAAAAAACAGGATGCTAAAGGCGAGGAAAGACGCTCAACGACCTCCAGCAATAGCAGGATCGAACCCATGAGGCACATACGGAGCACACAACGCTGGCGAAACTGGGTATTCCGGCGAACGTGAACACTTAATATTTCGCTGTTTTGCAAGCAAAG
>JBDNGR010000339.1:0-4302 GCA_041689165.1 Coxiellaceae bacterium | reverse complement strand
TATTTGGATTATGTTTGTGCGCAAGTTTCCGATGCTATAAGAACGAATCAGACTGCTAGTTTTGATGGTGCTTTAAAGGCGTTTCTTGAAAAATATAAAGTCTCATTTATCATTGATTTGATGAGCTGGGATGAGACTGAAAAATATTCTGAATTTCGAATAGCCATAGATAATGAAGGTGGCTATGAGGCTTACTGCTCATTTATTGCAAACCTTTCATGTAAATGGATTGGCTATCTTGAGCTCGATATTATTGCCGCCCTTACCGGGATTCGAGTCACAATTTATAAAAGCACGGATGGTAAAATAAGCGCACCTACAAAAGGAATCACGCATCAGATTAATATCTTGCGTGAAGGTAAGGATTACTACGTTCTTGCTGACGAAACCCCTACTCCATCTTTGAAACATGATCATGTTCCTTTTTCACCAATCGGTTTAAATCTTTTCAATCTCGGTGGCACAGGAAAAACAGATCGCTCGCATACACTCACGGCGAAAGCATCAGCTGAGCTAAGAACAAAAATGGCACCAGGATCAATGTCGGCGAGAGTTTCAAGTGCAGCAGGAGGCGCTGGCGCAGGTGCGACGGCAGTAGACGATGTGGGTAGAATGCCTGAGCCCGCTGATCCATCCTTAACGGCGAGTAAGCCTATAGCTAGGACACCCGTCACGTTTACGCTTGCACAACAAGTTTGTTTAAAGACTCTCTATGGACATGCACGACAAGCCGTGAAATATGATTCCCGAAATTTGCCGGCATTACAGAAAATCATGCCAGAAAAAGCATCTAGTATTAATGGTGCGCAGGCGGCTGCCATAGAAAAAGAATTAGTCATTAAAAAAACCATTAATGATGTATTGTCTGAGGTAATTGATGCGCGCATCAAGCTTTTAAATTCATATCTAAATCCTGATAAACAGGATGGCATAATCTTAAGTTTTACTGAATTTGCGACGCGCCTGGAGCTTGCTTTTAAAAAGGTATTCGTTAGCCGTTGTGCTGAATATCAAAACTTACTGCATAAAAAAAGCACGCGCTGGTTCAATGGTCAGATGCTTGATCTAAGAAGTAGAGCACAACAAAAGCAAGCTAAAGAAGCGGTTAGCAGTGCGGTCAATTTATTTGTAAATAGCTTAAGAAGGTTTGAAGCATTTGCAAAGCTGGATGATGCTTATGGAGCTTACCAGGCTTTTTTACCGTCTTATGTTGAGACAAGCGCAATGAAAGCTCGGGTTGTTGCAGAAGAAGCTAAAGTTAAAGAAGCTCGAGCTGAAGCTCAGGCGAAGCTTGCTATTTTAAATAGCATAGCGATGGAATTAACTCCGGCGAGTCTGTTTTCAGCTCAAAAGATACAAGAGCGACAAGATGAGATAATGCTCAATGAGGCTATTCTTGAGTTTTTGGATCTGCGAGATCAGCTGTTTAGTAATTACTGCAAATCAACTTCTTCTGCTGTGTATTCGGCGGGTGCTGCAGCGGCTGCGAGCGTCGAAGAAGGGTCGAGTTATGCTATTGAAGCTTTAGAGACTTATTTTAACAATAGGGCTCTCGACATCCCTTTATGTAGCCCTCTCACCATAGAAGAGTTACATGCCCAACAACTATTATTGCTGGATGCGCAAAAGCGTTTTTTTGAACGTAAATTTAAGGATCTTTTATTATTATCGAGTTGCGCCGCTTTTTATTTATCCGGACTTGAGGATAAAAGTCCAGCTTATAAAGCAGTTTATGAAAAGATCTATCGATATGCTCTGATGAAATTCACTAAAACCGCTGGTGGTTTTTTTCGTGAAATTGAGGCCTGGAATTTGGTTGATTTAGCCAGAGATCATGAAGACGCATTGCGCAAGGTTCAAGGTGAGTTGGCGCGTTGTCATAACTTATTCGACGAAGTGAGCAAAGAAAGTATAGGAATTACCGTATACACAAATTTCGCCGGCAGATCGACTTCATTCGTTGATCAGCATGAAGCACATTTCTTTCGTTTACAGTTGATGCTGGGTAAAACTCCAGCCGAAATTGGCGATATGAGTAAAGATTTGATGATGGATACTTTAGCTGAGCATTATAAGGATCAAGGCCTTACAAAAGCCGAAGCAGAACAGCTATTGCGTTATGGTTTGCATCCGGATTATGTTGATGAGCGTAAACGTAATATTTTGCACCATGCTTTAGACTGTAGATTTAATACTTATGATGAACAACTAGAAAATATCACGCGTCATTTGTTGAATGTGGGAATTGATATTTTGGCAGAAGATGTGGAGGGTATGTCACCAGCTGCTCTGGTTTGTCATTACGTACCCACCGCTGCCGAGCCTACCAAATGGAATCCGGCATGTACCCGAGTACGAACTTCAATTCTGCATTCTTTCGAGCGCAGCTATTTGCTACTCAATATAGAAAGCGGTTTGGCAACACTCATTACGCATTATGGTAGAGAGGTGGAGCTTATTTTTCACCAATATTTAGTAGCAGGTGAGAAACGCAAAGAACACCCACTATCACCTATACTTTATTCTGCGTCTATGCGGGCAAGTCGTGAGGCAACCATTGATAGCCTAAAGGTTTTAATTCGTCGAATGGTAGAATCTCCTTACAATGTATTCGAAATTTTCGATCGTGTAATGGGACGTTTGAATAAATCATGGTGGGGTGCTTTTGGTCAAAGCAGCTTACTTAATGCGATTAAAGCAATCACTTTGGACTGCCGCGGTGCGCCTAGTCTACAAGCAGCACGCTTTGCTTTAGTGCCCAAAACCCGTGAGTTCCACGAGTTAATTGAAACGCAAAGTGCTAATCGGGGAAATTATGCCAAAGACAGGCAAATAAGAGAGCTTCAAGTAAGGCTGGAGGAAAAAAATAAGGAACATGAGGAAAAAAATAAGGAACATGAAGTTCGAGTAGCGACAATGCTGGCTCAGATTGTGGCGGAACGTGCACCAGCACAAGCCCAGATTGCGATGCTTACTACTGACCTTGCTGAAGTAAAAGGTGCTTTGAGACTGATGTTAGAACATAATAGGCTTGCAACTACTAGTGTTTCGAGCAGTGTCGGAGAGCCAAGATTCGCAGAACGCGTATCAGCAGCTGGCGCGGGAGTTGCAAGCCCAGCTTTATTCTCAACAGTCGCTGCTGCAGCCACGACACCCGCAGTACCAGTTGCTCCAGCTCCAGCAGGAACTACTACTGTGGGCCATAAAATGCCCGGTCTAGGTTAATGGAGCCTTGGATATAGCTTTAGTAGCGACTGAGTTGAACAGCCATACGAATTAAAGTGATCTTGTTTTTTAAAAAAACGAGTCATATGGTGTGTGTGCATTATTAAGCAATAGGCTTTTACTGATAAAAAGACGAGCCAATAATCCGCCTACCAGTGGGTGAGGATTTTATTAAATTGGACCTGACAGCAGCTATTAATCAGCTAAAAACTATGTTAAATAAACAGCAACGCCTTCACCGGGAGCTTACTATGCATCTATCATTTACCGATCGCACCACCAGCCTTAATCAAGAACTAGGCCGTCATGGATCAAGGCGTTTGAGCATGTTGAGAGGAGCCACGCATCAGTACTACTTGAATCTATTGCTGGCTTCAGATCCTGGATTGACTAATCTGCGTGCTGAGATTAGTGCCTTTGATCAAAGCTCTGTGCTGTGGCGAATGTGGCGTCGATTGGTAGCTTTGTTTGAACCGATTTCGTTATTACAAAAACGTGCGCTCGTCAGTTTCCATGACAGTAGGCAATTGATGGTTAACTTAGTTGAGCTAAACTCCTGCACTGAAGAGCTGCGCCGTGTAGCTTTAATTGCAGAAATAGCGACTTTAAAAGCGCAGTGGGAAGCTAATCAAACAGGGTTAAGCTTTTGGAGCAGTTTATGGAAGACACTGAACTTACTGAAGAATTGGTTTGCAACTCCTGAAGTACAAAGTTTATTGGTCAGTGCACGAGGGATTACGCTCCGTGCGCCGCCGCCTATACTGGCAGTGGTAGCAGTCTATTACCCTTTATTAATGCTTTATAAAGGAGCGAGCTTAGAGGAGATAAATAAAGCCTATCACAAAAAAGTTCTTTTATGTCATCCAGACAAATGTAAAAGTGCTGAGCCTGAGATCATAAGACAAGCGCTAGCTTCATTTGTAAAGTTGAAGGAAGAATTTGATTCAGCGATAGCTGAAGCAAACAACCAAGAAGCAAATATAAGTTTAAGTAATGAAGAATTTGCGAAACGGGAAGCGGACTATGAGACGCGGATGCAACAATATTTTAATGGGCTCGTCGCTTTTGAGCTAATGC
>JBDNGR010000338.1:0-15649 GCA_041689165.1 Coxiellaceae bacterium | reverse complement strand
TTTGTGTTTGTAGGGGCGCCCCCCTGTGGGTGCCCTCTCAATCGTACATCGATGCCAGTTACCACATCTGCACACAAGGCCGCCCGTGCATTATGCATGGATGTTATTTGTCAAACATACACCCAACTGAAAGAGGGCGGGCACGGGGGCCCGCCCCTAGGTCAATATCGGTGCTTTTGCTGCGCATGCACACGGGCCGCCCGTGCTATTTTGGACGGTGTTATCTTTTTTCGGTGCGATTCCTTTTATGATGGATCCTGTTCATCAGTTAACACCGGTTAATGCGATTTTTGAGTCGGTTTCAGGTTTGACTACTACCGGTGCGACGGTGTTGTCAAACCTACAAGAATTGCCGCGCTTGGTAGTACATACCTCTCGCACCTCAAGCTGCGAGTTGTAACTGGCATCTTGAGGTCGCATTAGCCCGCTTCCTCAATCACAAAAGCTCGAAAGAGCCCAACTATTCCTTCGCTTTTGCGGAATGTCATCGGGCTACTGCTCGCAAGCTGCAACTTAAAACTTCGCATCTTGAGGTGCGAGAGGTATATTACCGCCAACAACTTGAGTTTCTGGGCGGCATGGGAATTATCGTTTTAGCAGTGGCTATTTTACCCATGTTAGGTGTGGATGGTATGCAATTGTATCGTGCCAAAATAGCAGGCCCCGTTAAAAACACCAAGCTAAAACCACGCATGAAATGGGTGTTAGTTGTGGCTATGCTCGTCGAAGGTTTAGAAATCTTTACTTTGTTAGTTTTGTTCATGCCCTCCTACTGGAAACGTTAATGAAAAATCAAAAACCCTTCGTCCTTGTTGATGGTTCATCCTATTTGTTTCGTGCTTATCATGCTTTGCCACCTCTCATGACGACCAAGAGTCAGCCGACGGGAGCGATCTATGGTGTGATCAATATGCTGAAACGATTATTGATCGATTACGAGCCACAACACATCGCCGTTATTTTTGACACTAAAGTAAAAGGTTTTCGTAATGCTTTATATCCGGCTTACAAAGCGAATCGCTTGGTCATGCCTGATGAATTACAAGTGCAGATTGAGCCTTTGTTTCAATTAATTCGTGCTTTGGGTTTTCCCTTAATTGCCGTGGAAGGGGTGGAAGCTGATGACGTGATTGGAACCCTTGCTTTACAAGCCGAGCAACATGGGTTGAAAACGGTTATCTCAACCGGCGACAAAGATCTAGCGCAATTGGTTAATGAGAATATTAGTTTAGTAAACACGATGTCGAATAAAACTTTGGACATTAAAGGTGTTAAAGAAAAGTTTGGTGTTAAACCAGAACAGATGATTGATTATTTAGCTTTGATGGGTGATAGCAGTGACAATATTCCCGGAGTTCCAAAAGTCGGACCGAAAACTGCCGCTAAATGGTTAGAGGAGTACGCCAGTTTAGATAATTTGATTGCGCATAAAGATGAGATTAAAGGCAAGGTGGGCGAATATTTTCGTGCGAGTTTAGAGGCGGTGGCTTTAGCAAAACAATTGGTCACTATTCAGTGTGATATTGCGGTGAATTTTGCGCCGGAAACTTTATCGATGCAGCCGCAAGATAAAGAAGCGCTTGCTAAATTGTATGATCATCTGGAATTTAAAAATTGGTTGGTGTTGTTGCAAGGCAAGCCTATGGCCGCAGTTAAAGCTAAGTCACACTATACGACCATTCTCACTAAAGATGAGTTTGTGTTGTGGCTGAGTAAGTTAAAACAAGCACCTCTTTTTGCTTTTGATACCGAGACTGATAATGTAGATGCGATGCAAGCTAATTTAGTCGGGCTTTCTATGGCGGTGAGCGCGGGGTCAGCGGTTTATATTCCATTGGCGCATGATTACCCGCATGCACCAGCACAACTCGATAAAGCCTATGTTTTAGAAGCCTTGAGCGCTATTTTGCAAGATCCTAACAAAACCATTATTGGACAAAACTTAAAATACGATATTAATGTATTGCACAATGCGGGCATTGAACTTAAGGGCCCCTTCTTTGATACGATGCTTGAATCTTATGTATTGAATGGTGCAAATCAACGTCATGACTTAGAAAGTTTGGCCTTAAAATATTTGGATCATAAAGCTATTAGTTTTGCAGAGCTTGCGGGCAAAGGCGCCAAGAAAATTTCGTTTAATCAAGTACCGATTGACCAGGCGGCGGCTTACGCGGCAGAAGATGCTGACTTAACGTGGCAGTTACACCACATTTTGTGGCCGCAGATTACAGCTAATAAAGCATTGGAGAAAGTGTTTAATGATATTGAAATGCCCTTGATGCCCGTGCTGGCTCAAATGGAATATGCCGGTATCTTAATCGATAGTGAGTTGCTGCATGCTCAGAGTGCCGTTTTGAGTAAGCGTCTCAAAGAATTAGAAGATGAGGTTTATCAGCAAGCGGGTGCCGTGTTTAATATTGCCTCGCCTCTGCAGGTACAAGAAATATTATATGAGAAGCTCGGACTGCCGATCTTAAAGAAAACTCCAACAGGACAACCCTCAACTTCTGAGACCGTTTTGCAGGAACTAGCTGAAACTTATCTCCTACCACAATTGTTATTAGAATATCGTTCCTTAAGTAAATTGAAATCTACGTATACCGACCGCTTACCGGAAGAAGTGAATTCGCGTACGGGACGTATTCATACTTCGTTTCGCCAAGCGGTCACTTCTACAGGACGTTTGTCTTCACAAGATCCTAATTTGCAAAATATTCCGATTAAGACTGCCGCAGGTCGGCAAATACGCCAAGCTTTTATTGCAAAACCGGGTTATCAACTACTATCAGCAGACTATTCACAAATTGAATTGCGTATTATGGCTGACTTATCCAAAGACAAAGCGCTGTTAGATGCATTTAAACAGGGTTTGGATGTGCATCGTGCTACGGCGGCAGAAGTTTTTGGGATTGAATTGGAGGAGGTAACAGCCGAGCAGCGACGCAGTGCCAAAACCATTAACTTTGGTTTGTTATATGGTATGTCAGCTTTTGGTTTGGCACATCAGTTGGGAACTGATCGTCATCATGCACAAGAATATATGGATATCTATTTTAAACGTTATCCAGGTGTACAAGCTTACATGGAAAATGTGCGTGAATTAGCACACATGCAAGGCTCTGTTACAACTTTGTACGGACGCCCACTGTTTATTCCTGAAATTAATAGCAAGAATGCGATGCAACGTAAAGCGGCTGAACGTGCTGCGATTAATGCACCGCTGCAAGGTACTGCTGCAGATGTTATTAAACTAGCGATGATTAAAGTAGATCAATGGTTGTGTGCATCTGGCCTTGATGCGAGAATGCTGCTCCAAGTTCATGATGAACTTGTGTTCGAAGTAGCTGACTCCGCGGTCGATTCATTGCGAACTCAAATTACCGAACATATGTGTAATGCTATTCAGCTATCAGTTCCATTATTAGTCGACGTCGGTGTTGGCAAGAATTGGGATGAGGCGCATTAATATTGTGTTAATTGTTATCCTGCTTGAATGAGTGAAGCTATTAAGGGCACCTCTATAAATTAGATATTTTGGCTTAAGACGCGGCGCACGATTTTTGAGCGCCCGCATTTTATGTGCGATAAATGAGAATTTGAGAAAACGCGCAACAAAGCATTAAGACAAAATAGCAATTTATATACCCATCGCATCTTGAGGTGCGATGGGTATAGAGGTGCCCTTGAACAAGCTGACACACTGGATTAGCTTTTTCACCTTATACCCTGTCACCCCATGGGTAATGCAGGAGATCTAGTAGAAAATCAGCTAACAAGAAGTGTCATAACAGTGAATAAATATCAAAGTCAATTTAAGTTTAGCATCCCTGGCGACTGGGTCCCAGCATCCATGCCAGGATGACAGCAGAGAAGATGACCGAACAAACCACAAGTGATAAAAAAACCATGACCCAAGATCAAGAGCATAGCCACATTCAGACTGTATTGGATAATGCTGTGCGCATTGCTCGCCTAAATAATGAAGGCCATGTTGCCAATTATATTCCGGAGCTTGCCAATACGCCGAAGGACATCACCAGTATTGCGGTGACGTTGGTAGATGGCACGCAGTTTTTTGCCGGTGACGAAGAAGAGCGTCTCTTTACTTTACAAAGTGTGGCAAAACTTATCGTGTTAATTGGTTTGCTTGAAGAATTAGGTGCTGAGAAAGTATTCTCCTGGGTTGGTGCTGAGCCCTCAGGTAATGATTTCGCTTCATTGGCGCGTTTAGATCAAATTAGTTTGCTTCCCTTTAATCCTATGCTGAATGCTGGTGCCATTGCATTGTGTGGTCATATTCCTGGTAGCCCTGCTGAACAAGCAAAGTGGCTTGATAAATGGTGCCGCAAATTATTTGATCAAACTATCACTATTGATAAAGAAGTGTTTGTTTCTGAATGCGCTACTGGTAATAAAAACCGATCTATTGGTTTTTTGTTAAAACATAACAAAATCATTGAAGGTGATATCGAAGCGATACTCACAAGTTACTTTTACTTATGTTCATTTGCAACAACGATTCGTCAAGCAAGCTATTTGCCGTTGCTACTTGCGAACGGCGGTGTTAATTTGCGCGGCGAGCGAATATTGTCGTCGACGACAGTGCGTACCGTTGTGTCAATCATGATTACGTGTGGTTTATACAATGAATCGGGTGAGCATCTTGTTCGTACCGGTATGCCAGCTAAGAGCGGAGTCTCTGGTTACATTGTCGCAACAGTGCCACATTGTGCAGGAATTACCACAATGTCTCCTCGTATCAATCCACGGGGCAACAGTATCCGTGGTGAGATCATGCTTGAATATCTTGCTCGAGAATTAGATTGGCATTTAGCTATCTAATTGTCTTTGAGAAATCATCCTAAAATTATTTGCTTAGAGCGCCTATTGACCCCGGCTTTAGTGGGTGTAGCAGTCACTTGTGCTACGACTGTAATCACGCTGAATCTTTTTAGCTCTGCCAGCCACGTAGCAGGAGAAGGAGCTTCTGCTACTGACCCTGCCTTAGAAGAGGGAGTGAAAAGATTATTAGTGCAGATCGTTCGTGCTCTTTTGCTTGAGCATAAAATTGCTGCTGCTGATGCTCCAGGAACGTCACCGCGATTGCGTACTCGCTCTGCAGCACCTCGTGCTGCTGTGGGTGACGCATCAAAGAGGGAGCTTCATAGTGATGATGTAGTTGATACCGGTAATTTTGGTCGAGGGGGCAGGTGCTGATATCGTTCCCCATGCACTTACTTTCAATAGCTAATTGCGCCCTTCCATTCCTGACCATTTTAGCGACTCCCGCTAAAATGGTCAGCTTTCTTGACCATTTTAGCGACTGCCACTAAAATGGTCAGATGAAACATCACCGTTATTTAGAGCCCTTTATCAATGATCTTTGCTTTAAAGCTAATAAAATGGCTTTTGTATCGGGCCCTCGCCAATGTGGTAAGACGACAATGGCTAAATTATTGCTAAAGCTACGGGGTGATGGGGCTTATTATAATTGGGATGAAGTAAGCTTCAGGCGGCAATGGGCTAAAGACCCGCGGTTGATAGTGCCTTCGCCGGCTGGAAAAATAAAGCCGCTGATTATTCTGGATGAACTGCATAAGGCGAAGCTTTGGAAGCGCAGCTTGAAAGGCTTATATGATACCCAGGATGGAAATTGTGACATTTTAGTGACTGGCAGTGCGCGCTTGAATGTTTATCGCAAAGGTAGTGATAGCTTAATGGGTCGTTATTATCATTTCAGGTTACATCCGTTCTCTGTAGCTGAACTGCTTAAGTTGCGTTACTCCACTGATCCAGACCACCTCATAGAAACTTTATTTGCAAAACCCTTAACAACACCACGAGTGGCGCAGCAGGCATTAGAAAATTTATATCAATTTGGTCCCTTTCCAGAGCCTTTATTAGCAGCCGAGCCGAAAATCTTAAAGTTATGGCAGCGTAATCGTATTGAAAAAATAGTACGTGAAGATTTGCGTGATTTAAGTCGCTTGCCGGAGTTGAGCCAAATTGAAATGTTAGCGAGTCTATTGCCAGAGCGAGTGGCGCAACCTTTAAGTATTCAGGGCTTAAGTGAAGACTTAGAAGTTTCTTATACTACAGTTAAGCGCTGGTTAAATTATTTAAGCGAGTTATATTATTTGTTTAGCTTGAAACCGTATTCCAAATCCCTAGCGAGAGCGATACGCAAAGAAAATAAATTATATCTTTGGGATTGGAGCGAAGTAGAAAATGCAGGTGCGCGTTTTGAAAACTTAATCGCTTCTCACTTATTAAAATATTGCGATTATTTAACCGATACAGGTGTGGGTGATTTTGAGTTACGTTATTTAAAAAACAAAGAAAAACACGAAATCGACTTTTTAATTTTACGCGATAAAAAAGTTTTTTTAGCGGTCGAAGTTAAGTTAAGTGATCAGAAACCCAGTGTCTCATGGCTTAAGTTTATGAAACAGCTGAATTGTCGTTATGGTATTCAATTAGTCAAAGAGCCTGGCATATATAAAATTCATGAGTCAGACAGCCATAAAGTGCTAGTCATTAGCGCGGCCACTTTTCTATCTTATTTAGTGTGATTGAAGCGAGGTCTGAAGACTTATGAGCATGCGTTTTAGCTAAGCCCTCTGTGCTTAACAGAACTGGCACAGCAGGCGGCACCGAGCTGGCAGCTCCTGCGCCGGCAGTAGCTAAGGCGTCATCGAGTCGTGCGGTAGCGATAGTAGTGACGGCAGTTAACGCGCTCTCTGCTGTTCTTGCAGACTCGCTTTCAGGTATGCCAACGGCGTGTTCGTTGCTGTGTAGTAGAACGGGTTTTTAGTCATACAAAAATTTTTTGGTCGCTAGGGCGTGTCCCTAAAGTCATGCGTGGGCTGCAAAAGCCGTAGAGCCGGTTAAAATTTCATAAAATTTTCGTCACATAGGCTCACTATTATCCTTAAATTTCGTGAAATTTTTTCGCGACTCCCGGCTTGTTCGCTCCCACCCAGACTTTAGGGACACGCCCTAGTCAGTCTTTATTCAACTGTGACACATTTTGCTAAATTGCGCGGTTGATCCACATCGGTGTCTTTGAGTACAGCCACATGGTACGCCAAAAGTTGTAAGGGAATATGGGTGATTAAGGGGCTCAAGTAGAGATGTGTATGCGGAACATTGATAATCGCAACGTGTTCGCTGTCTTCCCATCCAAGCTGCTCGTCGGCAAATACAAATAAGCGTCCACCGCGTGCTTTTACTTCTTGAATATTAGACGCCAGCTTATGACTTAACTCGTCAGCGCTTGCAATGACAACTACAGGCATGCCTTTATCAACTAAGGCTAAAGGCCCGTGCTTTAATTCACCAGCAGGATAAGCTTCGGCGTGAATATATGAAATTTCTTTGAGTTTAAGTGCGCCTTCCAGGGCAATCGGAAATTGCATACCGCGTCCGAGAAATAAAGCACTGGTTTTGTCAACAAAGTAATGACTTAACTGTTTGATGCTTTTATCCAGTTGTAAGCACTGCTGGATTAACACGGGTAAATGTTTTAAAGCTTTGATGATTTCAGCTTCAATTGAGCGATTGAGCTTGTGATATTGACCAAGGCTTAAAGTAAGTAGCATTAAAGCCACCAGTTGTGCGCTGAAGGTTTTAGTGGCGGCGACACCAATTTCAATGCCGGCACGAATCATAAATGCGATGTCAGCTTCGCGCACTAAAGAGCTTTCTGGCACATTGCAAATCGCCAGTGTGGCGCGATAACCGGCTTTTTTGGCTTGGCGTAAAGCGGCAAGCGTGTCGGCAGTTTCGCCGGATTGTGAAAGTGCGACAAATAAAGTTTGATCTTCCACGACTTTGCTTCGATAGCGATCTTCACTGGCCACCTCGACTTGGCAAGGAATGCCGGCAAGAGCTTCTAACCAATAGCGTGCTACTAAAGCGGCATGATAACTGGTGCCGCAAGCTACAAGCTGTACGCGTTTAATGTTAGGAAAAATAATGCTGGCTTGATGTCCGAAACTATTAGCCAACACATGATCGTTATTAACATAGCCGGAAATAGCATTACTTAAAGCCTCAGGTTGTTCAAAGATTTCTTTGAGCATGAAGTGAGGATAATCACCTTTTGAAGTGGCGCGTGTATCGGCATCTAATTTGTGGACTTTACGCTTAGCTTTAGCACCATTTTTGTCGTAGATGGTGATGGCTTGTGTGCCGAGCACCGCAATATCACCCTCTTCTAGATAATGGAAATCTTGGGTGTGTTTTAGTAAAGCTAGCGGATCGGAGCCGAGATAGTGCGCATTTTTAGCCAGACCAATCACGAGCGGGCTGCCACTGCGCACACCATAGAGTTGGTCAGGATGTTTGGCGGATATAATGGCCAGACTATAAGCACCTTCTAGCGCTTGAATGCTTACGCGAATCGCGTCGAGTAAATCTAATTTTTGTGAGTGGTAATGAATTAAATGCGCGACTACTTCAGTATCTGTTTCTGATTCGAAACGATAGCCCAAGCCAATCAATTGTTGGCGTAGTTCAGAGTAATTTTCGATAATGCCATTATGCACAATGGCGATTTCTTCATGCGAAAAATGTGGATGTGCATTATGCGTAGAAGGTTGGCCGTGCGTGGCCCAACGAGTGTGACCAATACCTAAATGCCCGCTGAGTTTTTGGGTTTCTAAAGCTTCTTGTAAGCGAGCTACCTTGCCAGTAACGCGCAAGCGCTCAATACCTTCAGCCGTAATCACCGCAATTCCAGCTGAGTCATAGCCACGATACTCAAGCCGCTTTAAGCCTTCGACCAGCTCTGTTGAAACATCTTTTTCAGCAATAGCGCCAATGATTCCGCACATAAAAGTACTCTTATATTAATAGGGCGTAAGACTATCAGTTGTTTTGTTGGGTGGGCAAGAGCTTTGGTCTTCTTGAGTGTTTTGCGGATCCCTTCAAAACTTCAAAATACGGTAGTGAGGGTAAATGCACTATAAGTTAAAGTGTCTCTATTAGGGTATTTCAAAATTTGAAATATATCGGTTTCTGGTACCGGATGGCTATGACTTTGTGGAAAGTGGTTTTTACTAATAAAGCGGCTAAGCAGGCAGGAAAATTCAACTTGCCCATCTTATCTGTTTTGAGGTTGCTTGTTGAAGAACTTGCTACAAAAGGACCATCAGCGGTGTTGTGGCCTAATTTTGGCAAACTTCATGGCAAAAAAAATGAACATATGTGGCACTGTCATTTAGGGCCTGTCCCTAAAGTCTCGGTAGTAGCGAAAAAGCAGGAAGTCGAGGAAAAATTTCACAAAATTTGAGGATAAATAGTTACTCTATGTGACAAAAAATGTGTGAAATTTTAACCGACTTTACGGCTTTTGCAGCCCAGCGATGTCTTTAGGGGCTGGCCCTAATTAAAGGGTCGACCCACTTATGTTTGCTGCTGGAGACTTAAAACTATAAAGGTTATTGAAATTTATTATGTCGGAACACACGAAAATGAACCCTACTAGCTCAGCTAATGAGCTCTTATATATTTCTTATAAACAGAAGTTGAGAAAGTTTTCGGGGTCGATTATCGATATTTTCTAGAATAGGATGTTAAGAAAGTTAAATCATTACCCTGTTTTCTGCCCATTTTTTATTTCGCATTGATCGCAGCAGGCTGAACGTTTATCATGGGCCTCTTTACGGGTCTGTTGCTCACTGTTTGTTTGGCTGAAACCGAGCTTGATTTGCTAAAATTTAAGCTCATTTTCGTTAAATAGCCCTGCTATTAGGCCTCAAAAGAGCTTAAATTTTAGCTAAATTACCTCGATTTTTGCTCTAAACAAACTCTTAACCAGGACCCATTTAATGCCTTCACGCCACACTCTTGCTAATGCCATCCGTGTACTTGCGATCGATGCTGTTCAAAAAGCAAATTCTGGTCACCCGGGAATGCCGATGGGTATGGCGGATATTGCTACTGTTTTGTGGCAGGATTTCCTCAAGCACAATCCGGCAAACCCCAATTGGATTAACCGTGATCGTTTCATCATTTCTAATGGGCATGGTGCCATGCTGCATTACGCTCTCTTGCACTTATCCGGCTATGATTTGAGCTTGGATGATCTCAAGAGCTTTCGTCAGCTACATTCTAAAACCCCAGGTCACCCAGAATATGGCTATACAGCTGGTGTTGAAACCACCACTGGACCCTTGGGCCAAGGTCTAGCCAATGGCGTGGGAATGGCGATTGCTGAAAAATTATTAGCTACCCAGTTTAACAAACCCAGTCTTGAGCTTATCGATCATTTTACCTATGTTTTCGTCGGAGATGGCTGCCTTATGGAGGGTATTTCGCACGAAGCCTGTTCATTAGCCGGCACTTTAGGCCTAGGCAAACTGATTGTGTTATGGGATGACAATGGCATTTCGATTGATGGTGAGGTCAAGAATTGGTTCGGGGATAACACCCCGCAGCGCTTTGAATCTTATCATTGGCATGTGGTGCCCAATGTTGATGGACATGATCCAGCGGCCCTTCAAGCGGCGCTTGCAGCAGCTCGAGCAGCCACAGACAAGCCCAGCTTAATTTGCTGCCGCACGCAAATTGGCTATGGTTCTCCTAATAAAGCCAATACCGCTGATGTGCATGGTTCCCCACTGGGTCATGATGAAATTGCATTGGTACGACATCAGTTGGGTTGGTCGGATGAGCCTTTTGTCATTCCTGAATCAATTTATGCCGCTTGGGATGCACGCCCAACAGGTAAAACAGCCGAAGAGGCTTGGCAAACGCTATTTAATACTTATCAAACTCAATTTCCTAATTTAGCTAAAGAGCTGATGCGGCGCGTGAATGGTGAACTGCCGCAAAACTTTTTAAGTCAAATGGCAGCTTGGATTCAAGAGTTACAGACTCAAGCAAAGCCTATGGCTACGCGCAAATCATCGCAATTAGTTTTAAATAAAGTGTCACCGGATTTACCCGAGTTGTTGGGTGGCTCTGCAGACTTAACAGCTTCAAATTGCACAGATTGGTCTGGTTCAAAATGGATTAATCACGATAACTGGCAAGCTAATTATCTTTCTTATGGGGTTCGTGAATTCGCCATGTCAGCTATTATGAATGGCATTGCATTGTACAAAGGATTTATTCCTTATGGCGGCACCTTTCTGACTTTCTCTGATTATGCACGTAATGCCGTGCGCTTAAGCGCTTTGATGCAGCAGCACGTGATCTATGTGTACAGTCATGAATCGATTGGTCTTGGAGAGGATGGCCCTACTCATCAACCAATTGAACATACAGCGATGTTGCGCATGACACCGGGCTTACGCGTGTGGCGTCCTTGTGACACAGTGGAAACGGCGGTGGCGTGGGAACAAGCGCTTGCCCTAAAAGTGCCAAGTTGTTTGCTGTTAACCCGACAAAATGTGGCACCGCAACAACGTGATGCGAGACAAGTTTCTCAAATTCAACGTGGTGCTTATGTTTTAGTGGAGCCGAAGCTGACTCCAGAAGTGATCATCATGGCCACAGGTTCAGAAGTTGATTTAGCTGTGAAAGCCGCAGCGCAATTAAATGCGGCGGGTCAAAATATTCGAGTAGTTTCAATGCCCTGTTGTGAAATCTTCAAACAACAAAGCGCGGAATATCGGGTACAAGTTTTACCAGCAGCCATCACCAAACGAGTCGCTATTGAAGCGGGTGTGAGTGATTACTGGTATCAGTTTGTTGGTTTAGAAGGGGCGGTGATTGGTATAGATCATTTCGGTGCTTCTGCTCCCGCAGAGATTTTATTTAAAGAATTTGGTTTCACCGTAGAAAATGTGGTGAAAGTTGTAAGCGACTTATTGTAGAGGAGAAAAAAATGGCAATTAGAGTAGCAATTAATGGTTATGGTCGTATCGGACGCAACATCATGCGTGCCTTGTATGAATCAGGTCAACGCGAACACATTCAAGTGGTTGCCATTAATGATCTAGGTGATATCAATACCAATGCACATTTGACTAAGTACGATAGCGTACATGGTCCTTTCAAAGGCGAAGTGAGTGTCGAAGGGAACGATTTAGTGATTAAGGGTGATCGTATTCGTGTGTGTGCGGAACGTGATCCAGCTAAACTTCCATGGGCTGAATTAGAAATTGACGTAGCATTTGAGTGCACCGGTTTCTTTGCTTCAAAAGATAAGGCAGCTGCACATTTGAAAGCAGGTGCTAGTAAGGTGCTAATTTCGGCTCCCGCAGGTGACGATGTAGTTACTATTGTGTATGGCGTTAATCACCACACCTTGAAAGCCGATGACAATATTGTATCGAATGCTTCTTGTACGACAAATTGTTTAGCGCCACTTGTTAAACCTTTGCAAGCCGCTTTGGGGGTGGAGCGTGGTTTAATGACAACGATTCATGCTTATACCAATGATCAAATGTTAACGGATAGTTATCATTCTGACTTGCGTCGCGCACGTGCCGCAACTCAATCAATGATTCCAACGAAAACAGGTGCTGCAGCAGCTGTGGGTTTAGTATTACCTGAACTAGCTGGAAAATTAGATGGATATGCCATGCGAGTGCCGACTATTAATGTATCGGTCGTTGATTTAACTTTCGAAGCAAAGACTAAAACGACAGTCACGGAAGTTAATGAAATCATCAAAAAAGCGGCAAATGTTGGCGATTTAACGGGCGTGTTGTTATACAGCGATGAGCCTTTAGTCTCGATTGATTTTAACCACAATCCGGCTTCTTCAATTTTTGATTCTACTCAAACACGTGTCATTGATAACTTAGTTAAAGTAGTCTCTTGGTATGACAATGAGTGGGGATTCTCAAATCGTATGTTAGATGTAGCGCGTGCGATGATGAACGCGGTGAAGATGTAAAGTTGAGTCCTATGTGACAATGGGGTGCCTGCTTGCTTTAATTTGGATCGGTCTTGTAGGGATAGGTCCCATATGAAAACTAGGTGTCTGCCTTCTTTCGGTTGTGTGTATGTGAATAAATGGCATTTATGTACAGTTGGGAGGGCGGGGACAGGGCCCCGCCCCTACAGGCTCTTCGTAGAAAGTTTTGTTGTAAATAAACAATGCCCTTTAGAAAATTTTGTACGGAGACACTCATGCAATTAGGAAACTTTCCTTATCAAGATGGCGCAACAAAGCTCGAGGGCTATGTCGCATATCCCCATAAAAAAACATCTAAAATGCCAGCAGTTTTAGTTGCCCATGCGTGGGAAGGGCGTAGTCAGTTAGCCTGTGAAAAAGCCGAATATATGGCGAGCTTAGGCTATGTCGGTTTCGCTTTGGATATGTATGGAGCGGGCGAGCTAGGTAGCAGTCCTGAAGAAAATACCGCGTTCATGACACCTTTTATGGAAGATCGTCACTTACTGCTGCGTCGAGTGTTAGCAGCTCTTGCAGTTGTTAAGCAGCTAGAAGGCGTCGACACAGATCGTATTGCTGCGATGGGTTTTTGTTTTGGTGGTTTATGTGTGTTGGATTTGGCGCGTAGCGGTGCTGACATTAAAGCGGTGATTACTTTTCATGGCTTGTTAAATGCGCCGCGGAATTCTCACCCTGAAATAATCAAAGCTAGAATCTTAGCTTTGCATGGGCATGATGACCCGATGGTGCCGCCGACAGAAGTGCTGAATTTTCAAACTGAAATGACGCGAGCAAAAGCTGATTGGCAGATGCATATATTGGGTAATACGATGCATGCTTTTACTAATCCCAGCGCGCATAACTCAGCGATGGGCGCAGTGTATAACGAATTAGCTGCTAAACGCTCTTGGCAGATGCTAGAGAATTTTTTAAGTGAAAGCTTTTCGCTAAATGATCACTAAATGGAAATATTAAATACATGAATTTTTTAAAAATGCAGGATCTAGATTTAAACAGTAAACGTGTGATGATTCGTGAAGATTTAAATGTGCCTATGACTGATGGCATGATCACACACGATGAGCGTATTCAGCGCGCATTACCAACGATTAAAGCGGCTTTAGCACAAGATGCACGCGTGATGGTGGTGTCACATTTAGGTCGGCCACTAGAAGGTGAATTTGATGCTAACTTGTCTTTAGCACCCGTAGCGCAAGCCTTGAGTAAAGCTTTAGGTCAGGAAGTGCTGCTGTGGACAGACTGGTTAGATTTAACAGCTCATCCCTTTGAAACACCGGCCAAAGGCCAAGTCGTGCTCTGTGAAAATGTGCGTTTTCTGCCGGGTGAAAAAAAGAATGATCAAGCTTTAGCACAAAAAATGGCAGCGGCTTGTGATGTACTTGTTATGGATGCTTTTGCTACCGCACATCGTCGCGAAGCTTCAACTTATGGTGTAGCTGAGTTTGCTAAAATTGCGTGTGCCGGTCCTTTGCTTGAAACAGAAGTTGCCGCTTTAAGCCAAGCATTTCATGAACCACGCCGACCCTTGGTGGCCATTGTGGGTGGCTCTAAAGTTTCAACTAAAATCCAATTATTAGAATCACTCATTAATCAAGTTGATGTGTTGATTGTTGGAGGCGGTATCGCTAATACTCTATTGGTAGCGGCAGGTTATACTGTCGGCCAATCTTTATACGAAGCTGATTGGGTCGAGCCTGCTAAAAAATTATTAGCGATGGCAGAAGCGCGCGGCGTAAAAATTCCCTTGCCGCTTGATGTAGTAGTGGCACAGGAATTCGCAGCAGATTCGCCAGCAACGCTTAAAGCAATTGGCGATGTAACAGCAGAAGATCGAATTTTTGATGTAGGACCCGCTACTGTACAAACCTACCTACCTTATATTGCTAAAGCGGGCACCATTATTTGGAATGGGCCGGTGGGCATTTTCGAATGGGAAGCTTTTAGCAAAGGGACGCAAGTTTTGGCAGAAGCGATTGCTGAGAGTAGTGCCTTTTCTGTAGCAGGTGGCGGAGATACTTTAGCCGCGTTGGATAAATTTAAAGTACATGAGCGAATTTCTTATGTTTCAACGGGTGGCGGTGCTTTCTTAGAGTTTATTGAGCAAGGAAGTTTGCCAGCCATCGATATTTTGCAAAAAAGGAGTCTCGCATGCCCCACTTAAACAGCGCATTACGTCGTACTAAGATTATTGCTACTTTGGGTCCGGCAACAGATTCTGAAGCCAGTATGTCAGAGATCATAGCGGCCGGTGTCGATCTAGTGCGCTTAAATTTTTCACACGGCACTCATGAAGAGCACAAAGCCCGCATTGATTTGGTGCGACGTGTGGCTGAACAACAGTACAAAATCGTGGGCATTTTAGCGGATCTGCAAGGTCCTAAAATTCGTGTAGCTTCATTCAAAAATAAAAAAGTTCATTTAATCGAAGGTAATACTTTTATCTTGGATGCGACCTTGGATGAAAATTCAGGTGACGAGCAGCAAGTGGGTATTGATTATAAAGATCTACCAAAAGATGTGGCGCCTGATGATGTTTTGCTTTTGGACGATGGTCGCATTATGTTTGTGGTGCAGAAAGTGGCAGCTGCCAAAATTTATTGTCGCGTTGCAGTAGGTGGTGAATTATCAAGTCATAAAGGTATTAATCGTCAAGGTGGCGGACTTTCGGCCAAAGCGCTAACTGAAAAAGATGCGCACGACATGCGTTTCGCGTTAGCAGCGGGCGTCGATTTTATCGCAATCTCTTTCCCACGTAATGCAGAAGACATGCGT
>JBDNGR010000337.1:0-1543 GCA_041689165.1 Coxiellaceae bacterium | reverse complement strand
TTGAATTAAAAGGCATTGCTTTTGATACCATGCTGGAATCTTATGTGCTAGACAGTCAAGGTTCGCGACATGATATGGGTAGCCTAGCATTAAAATATTTAAATAGATCCACTATCAGTTATGAAGATATTGCTGGTAAAGGCGCGAAGCAAATTCCATTTTCACAAGTGGATGTTGATAAAGCAACAGAATATGCCGCCGAAGATGCTGATGTTACTTTATGTTTACATCACGCTTTATGGAGCAAATTAGAAAAAGATTCGCAATTAAAAAAAGTTTTCTCCGATATTGAAATGCCACTCATGCCTATTTTAGCTAAGATAGAACGAACCGGCGTGTTGATTGATTCGGCTTTATTGGCCCAACAAAGTAAAGAACTTGAAAAACGTTTACTTGAAATTGAGCGTGATGTTTATAAATTATCAGGTCTGGAATTTAATTTAAATTCGCCGAAGCAGTTACAAGAAGTTTTATATGAAAAACTTAAATTACCTATTTTGAAAAAAACGCCAACGGGACAGCCGTCAACAGCCGAGCCGGTATTACAAGATTTAGCGTTTGATTATCCGATTCCAAAAATGATTTTAGAGTATCGCAGTTTCAGTAAATTAAAATCGACCTATACCGATGCGTTGCCGAAACAGATTGATGCAACAACAGGGCGTGTCCATACTTCTTATATGCAAACCGGTACGGGTACGGGGCGTCTGTCTTCATCAAATCCTAATTTGCAAAATATTCCAGTGAGAACAGAAGAGGGTAGGCGCATTCGTAAAGCATTTATTGCGCCAGCTGGATTTAAAATTTTAGCGGCGGATTATTCACAAATAGAATTACGCTTGATGGCGCATCTATCCCAAGATAAAAATTTATTAACTGCTTTCGCTAAAGGTTTAGATGTTCATAAAGCTACGGCAGCGGAAGTGTTTGGTGTGAGCTTAGAGAGTGTTACGTCAGAGCAGCGTCGTCACGCCAAAGCAATTAATTTCGGTTTGATTTACGGTATGTCTGCATTTGGTTTGGCAAAACAATTAGGCCTTGGACGAGATGCCGCGCAAACGTATATTGATTTGTATTTTGATCGATATCCTGGGGTGAAACGATATATGGATGAGACTTGTAAGAATGCTCGTAAACAAGGATACGTTGAAACCTTATTTGGTCGTCGTTTATATTTACCAGACATTCATTCTAAAAACATTCAAATCCAACGTGGAGCAGAGCGAGCCGCTATTAATGCACCGTTACAAGGAACAGCTGCCGATATTATTAAATTGGCGATGATCACTATGCAAGAATACTTAGGTGAGCATAAAGAAAATGCACGTATCATTATGCAAGTGCATGATGAATTAGTGTTTGAAGTGAAAGAAGAAAGTGTGGATTTACTAAAACGAGAAGTTTCGCGGATCATGTCCTCTGCGGCAGCCTTATCAGTCGATTTGGTGGTTGATGTCGGTGTTGGTAATAATTGGGATGAAGCGCATTAATATTGTATAACTATTGAGCGATCATGTAAAAAAGCTCTACTATGAAACCTTTT
>JBDNGR010000336.1:0-6215 GCA_041689165.1 Coxiellaceae bacterium | reverse complement strand
TACCCATCGCAGCTCAAGATGCGAAGCTAGGGCTTCAGCTTGCAAGAAGTTGAGGCGTTCTGATTGAGCAAAAGGCGAGGAATAGTTATTCTATTTCAAGCTTTTTGTGATTGAAAAACGCCTCAAATTCGACTTAAGGTGGAAGCCTAGCTTCGCATCTTGAGCTACGATGGGTATATAAGCACTATATGCTATACTGCTGCTATTTTTAGCCATGAGAATGATTTATGAATGATTACACAAAAGCGCTGCTCGCCTTAGTTGGTGGTTGTATTTTGGTCTTCTCCTTCGCCCCTTTTGCTTATCGTTTTGTAGCCTTCCTTAGCCCCGCTTTACTACTTTGGTGCTTATTAGATGCGAGACGTTCAGCAGCCAGTCTCTATGGTTTTCTATTTGGTATTGGCTTCTTTAGCGTCGGTGTCTCATGGATCTTCATTAGCATCCATACTTATGGTGAAGCACCCATTGCCATTGCAGTACTCATCACCCTGCTCTTTGTCTTAGCATTAGCCGCGTTCACCACTCTCATTGGGTGGATGATGAGTTTTTATAAATCTCCTTTAAATTTCCAATGCCTCGCACTGTTCCCTGCGATCTGGGTTAGTGTGGAGTGGTTACGTTCTTGGGTTCTCACCGGCTTTCCCTGGCTCTTCGTAGGCTACAGCCAAGTTGACACCAGCCTTAAATATTTTGCTCCTTTCATCGGTGTTTATGGTTTGAGTTTTCTAGTCACCTTCATTAGCGGCGCCTTAATACTAATTATCAAAGGCCGTATCAAAGATCGCATTATGGCCTTTGTCGCGATTGCACTGATTTGGTCAGGTGCACAGGCCTTAGCTCACTATCAGTTGCCGCATGACAGTAAAGCCATCTCAGTGAGTCTTATTCAAGGTGACATTCCTCAGTCGCTGAAATGGGACCCTGAACAAGCCGTGAAAACTTTAAAAATTTACAAAGCCCTTACCGAAGCACAAAGTCCACATACACTAATTATTTGGCCAGAAGCGGCTATTCCACTTGTTAAATCGCAAGCACACACTTATTTGCAATACATGCAGCAGCTATTACGCCAAAAAGATCAGACCTTGATTACTGGCATTCCTATTGACGCTTGGCCCGTCTACTATAATGGAATACTGATGCTAGGACAGGCAAAAGGTGAATACCTAAAGATTCATTTAGTTCCTTTTGGGGAATATTATCCCATGAAATGGTTGCTAGGCCCTGTGTTTGATTATCTTAAAATACCGATGTCTGATTTAACTCCAGGACCAGACACCCAAGGCTTGCTCGATGCTAATGGTATTAAAATCGCTCCTTTTATTTGTTACGAAATTGCTTATCCGCAACAAGTATTGAATCAGGCGCAACGAGCAGAAGTATTAGTTACGGTGAGCGACGATAGCTGGTTTGGTAATTCTATAGCTGCCGAACAGCATTTAGAGATCGCGCAATTACGTGCTCTAGAAACACAACGCTATATACTCTTTAGTACTAATAGTGGCATTAGTGCTGTGATTAATCCTCAAGGTCAGCTAATGGCAAAGCTTGGCATGAACCAACAAGGCGTACTCCACACTCAAATTCACACGGTCAGTGGCGTCACCCCACTCATGCGTTGGGGCTACACGCCGCTCGCTTTGTTCATATTGGCTTTAATAGTGATCGGGCTTAGGATACGGGCTCCCCGGGGCGGGCTGCGAAGGATTAGGTAAGTTGGGCGCAAGTTTCTCCCCATCCATAGGCTTCATATAACTCGTCATAGTAGGCGGCGCGGATTGGCGAAACACCAAACGGTTGTCTCGAATAACAAAGCCCATGCGAGTTTGATTACTGCGCGCTGTCGCACTACTAAAAGCACTCAATGGCGATCCTGAAGTATTAGTGGCGCCGCGCGTTTCAGGGTAATCAGAAAAATATTGGCTATAAACTGTATCTTGACCACTTTTTTTGGTGATACCAATCAAATTACCAAATTGCACCATCACTAAATTCGGGCTTATTTCAGACGCACCATAAATATCAGTGAATTGCTTAAATATTTTGGCCTCGATAAATACACCCTGCGGCACGATGTGCAGCTCAGCATCAGAGGTATTAATCTTCAGCTTATTAGTTTCGACATTATTGATTAACCACTGATAGAAAGCTTCGCCATACTCGGTCTCTGGGCAATTGACTTGCTCAACTTCAGCCTGATCTAAAGCAAGATCGTAGAGCAACTGACCTAGAAATTCATGATGTTCTTTAGCAGCATCTAGAGCCGCTGCTACACGACCATCCAGCTTAGTCGTACCACGCAAAGCATTTAGCCATTCAGAAAATAATTGCTCATCGCTCGCCAACCATTCAAAAGCAACTGGAGGCATAATTTGACGCGCCAACAATACGCCTAAAGCATAATGTACGCCTGCATAAGCATCGTTTACAAAGCGTAGCTTATAATATTGGCCAAATTCTTTAAGTGGCCCGGCAGTAGGATTCCATGTTTTCAAATAACTCCCGTCTTCAGTCGTTAACATAATACGTTGATTAGCAGCCATTCGCGCTACGTGTAGCAATAGACCCGCACTGAAAATTGCAAAACATAGCAAAGGATCAGGCGCTGTTTTTTTAATCGACTGAGCATCTGACTGATACATGTGAAGATGAAGACTAGCAAAGCCCATCCCCAAACCCTCATTCAATAAGCTCCCTAAATGTGCCGCCATATGCATAGGCACTATTTGGACATATTCAGCAAAGCTATTAATGAGCTCAGCATAGGTGGCCTGGTAGTGCTCATTTTCTAAATGGCTAAGCTGCAGCACTTGTTCGAGAATGAAGCGGCGCTTTTTGTTAGCCAGTAACTCAGCTGCGCTTAAAACAGGAAGGCGATGCCCCGCCTTATAAGTATTAGAGCGTAATTTAGCTTTATGATTAGCATTCGGCTTTTTTGGAACTAAGCCTTCGGTGGGGTTTTTAATAAACATCAGCCTGATCCTTAGCTTATGAGTTGAGGCATTCTAAACCCTTCGTTAGTAGTCGTGCAAATACAACTCAACTGTAGCTGCTGCTAAACCAAATTATTTATACCGAAGTATGCATGACACTCGCAGCAGCGCCTGCGTATGCAGCGGCATCACCTTCAACAGTAACTTCAGCACCAGCCACTACAGCATCACCGACAGCTGTACCACCACCCCCCGCCGTTGTAACTAAAGCACACAAAAGCAGAGCGGGTGAAGCTACGCGATTCCGTAAAGCGCCTCTTGCGCGCCGGTAAGTCTCAAAACGAGACTCCGTGACACCGTCTTCATGTCCCTGCAAGAAAGCATGGCTATGTATTTCATTGAATAGTTCTCTAGCAGCCGCTGCATGCGGACCACTAACAAGCGCATTTGCAAGCCTTTGCTTCAATGTCGGATCTGCAGGAGCATCAACGGGCAGATAGACCCCATAGCTCAAAGCCTTCAATACCGCTGTTCGCTCACCCGACTGTAAAGCTTTTGCAAGCACTTTTAAATCTGGCACTATGCCCCAAGCTTTAATTTCATCCATCAAAACACAATCCCCCGTAAAAGCGGCAACATCTAAAGCATTTTGAACTAAGGCTGTATCCACAGCGTCCAGATGGAGTCTAAGGCTCTGACACCAATCTTTGATTAAAGCAATCTTAGTGCGATCTTTGGTTTTTATGACTGAATGAAGAGCATTAGTGATCGGACTGAAAGTAAATCGCAAAGCTCTTTGCTCGGACTCTGGCAATAATTTAATCAATTCAAGCACGGCTCGTAGACTATCAGCTGAAAATTTAGGTATCACCTTGTCAAGGGTGTCAACCAACAACTTATCTGTTCGATATTTTTGCTCGGCAGACTTCAGCCAAGCACATATCACATTGACCAAGGCTTGATTGTTTTTTACAATTGATTTTCGCAACAAAGTAATAGGGACATCTTCAGGCATCCCTTCTTTGATCATGTTCAATCCATATTCTATGGCTTTAATGTGAAGCTCACTTTCCTCTTCACTTAGGGCTGCAGCTAGTTGAATGCAGTACTCCTTGAATGCTTCAAAGCTGAAATAGGCCGTGGCCAAGCTGAGTGATGGTAGATGTTTTCCCAGTAAAATAATCATTTCTGGCTTTCCTGCTTGAAAAGCCTTGAGAAAAAGTTTTCCGATGTATAAGACATCAGCCAAAGATTTATCAACACCCTTGTGGGCCAAAAGACTTAACAGGTAACGCACAGCCGTCAAGTTTTCCTTGTTGACTTGTTCAGCAATCAAATTCTTTAAAGACTCAAAAGAGTAATACGCAGCACCCAAACCCTGAAACCATTGGCCGATTGATTCATAAATTTCTTTCTCTTTGCAATCTAAGGCCAAGTTACAAATTTCAAGTGCCGATGATGAATCTTTTTCCTCACAGCCATAAAGACCGAAGCACTGCAAAATAAAATCGAGCATCGCTTTATCAGTTTCAACAATCGCTTTGCGTAAGAGATTTAAACTAGGTGATAATTTCCACACTGCGATCAAAGCAAGCAGCTTTTCTGAGCCACTCAAAATAGCGGCATCAACAGCAGCAGAGCTGGGGCTTGCACCGATTTTCAAAGCGTATCCAACAGCCTCTTCTGAGTCTGCACGTATTGCCGCAACCAAAGCACGATCAATCGAAGCGGCATTAATTTTGCTTTTGCCTAAATCAGCCCAGTGGTTAGTCATCATCATTCCAGCAACTGAGCCACTCATCGCTGCCAAAACTAAAGGACTAAACGTAGCCTGTAATAAGTTACGACTAGCCTGATTTAGAGATTTTTTACCCAGATCTTTATTATATTCCGCAGCTGCTTTCTCCATGAGTGCTGGTTTGGCACAAAGCGCTGCTAATTGGACAGTACTGAATTTTTCGACAGTCCCTGGATCAAGATCGTGTTGCATTATTCGCTCACAAAGATTTTTCAAATCCTCATCTGTAAAAATTCCTGCCACACGATTATTCAAATCTCGGAGCAATTTAAGAGCACCGGCTGACAGTCCCAGGTCTGCAGCTAACTTACCAAGATCAACAGCCCCCGAAATTTCCGCTTTTTTATAAGAGACAAAAAAGCGTGCTGTAAGTACTACTGCTGCCTCATCAGAAACAGCTGCTAAGCTAACTCCGGCGCTAGCCCCAGCACCGCCAGCGGCGGGGGCTGCAAAACGAGTAACTGCAGCAACATCGGCATCCTTTACCACAGCAATAGCTAGTTCAGCTATAGCTCCAGTAGCTCCTGTAAAACTGGTTTTCCTTGCTACTGCCGGTGTTAGTAAATCTTGTTTTTCTAAAAAAGCTAATGGCGATAATTCAGGTGGTAACAAGCTCACGGTGCTGTCAACCGTAGGTGCGGGTGCGGGTGCGGGCACATCAACCGCTCCGTCAGCAACGTACGTAGCTAGACTAACAAATGCAACAGTGTTCCCCTCCACAGTGTCAGAAGCTGTAGGTGTGGCTCTAACTTGAACATCCCTAGCCGATGCTGTTGCTCGCAGAGTTCCAGACACAACAAGGTCTAGATCACCCTCAGCCAAGTTGAAAGGAGCTCCTTCTAATGGTGTTACAAAAGAGGCAGTCCGTGTTGAAGCAGTTTCCTCCGCATTGGGAACAACGGGTGCTGCTGGTGCCACCACAGGTGCTGCAGGAAATTCATCAGCTACTGCGGCTACTGGTGCAGGTGCTAAATCAGTTACGCCAGCATCTGCAGTCGGCGTACCGTCAGCTGCTGCAACAGTGCTTCGGTAATCAGATAGGTGTGCTGGCGCTGGAGCGGAAACCGCTGTATCAGTGGCAGTTTCTTCGGTATCGGGAACAACTAGTGCTGATGCCGTCACAGGTGCAGCAGCAGCTTCTACTTCATCAGCAGCAACTGCTATTAATACTGGTGCTGGTACCAAATAAATTACGCCAACAGCTTCAATTAGCGTGCGGTCGGCTGCAGCAGTGCTTGGGTTCTGGGGTGTGTGCGCTGGTGCTGGAGCAGATACTGCTGCATCAGCGGTATTTTCTTCGGTATCAACTACATCTGTTGATGGCGCAGACACAAGTTCAGCAATGCTTGAGCTATGGGGTATAAGTGCTGACGCTGGAGCAGCTACTTCGCCAGCAACAGCAATAGCTGTTGTTGCCAAATCAATTACGTCACTATCTTTAGTCGGCGTGCCGCCAGCTGCAGCAGAGCTTGAACTACCAGTTA
>JBDNGR010000335.1:0-1379 GCA_041689165.1 Coxiellaceae bacterium | reverse complement strand
CCGGCAGCCCCACCTCCTAGTGCCGCTGGCGGCAGTGGTGGTGGACGCCGACCACCTATGCCGCCACCACCACCTCCGCCACCACCTCCTGGCAGCGACAAAGCAGCAGGTGGAGCTGGAGCTTCAGGAGTATCAGGTAGAAAACTTCCACGCTGCGAAGGGGCTAATAGGGGTACTGTAATCGCGGCCGGTGTAACAAAAACTGAAGCTCGTGAAATCTTACATCGTGGAGACCTTGGCTTGACACCCGAGCAAACAAGCAAGTTGTTCTCTACACTAGGCGCTGGCAGAATGGACTCGGTTACAATAAAGTTAGGCAGCGATGGTCAAGTGAGACTCAGCGCTGTGCGTGCCGGTGCTGAAAGTGGCTATCAGCGAATGTCATTTAATATTGATAGCACAGGCAATACTATTCGTGTTGTTCAAACAGCTTTTGATGATAAAGGTAACTTAGTTCATCAACGTTTAGGCGAATCTAAAAATAATTTATATGATGTTAAAAAATGAACAAAATAAACTTATTGAAAATCTTGCATGGCGATGTGGATCTTATTCATAAAGTCAACATTGAGGATATAGCTTTATACGAAGACGCAATACCAGTTTACCCACAGAATGTGAAAAAAATGCTCAACCTCCGCTTGTCAGGCAATATTGATACCGATGAACTGAGTCAATGGGCTCAATTTCTGTGTGCTCGCTCTGAATACACTTCACCCGATTCTCGTGATAATGATAAATCCCTTTACTATGAAGATATGTGGTATGTAATACAAAAGCTATCAACTCCTGAAATCGATGGTGAATTGACCACAGAGCGTTTGGAACAGTATCTAAATGAACTCAAGAAGTATGAAGAGGAAAGTTAAGCGAGGTTTTCAAAACTAGGAGCCTGTAGCGAATAGACGAAGGTATGCGTTTTTTAAACCCTGCTAAAAAGTAATTTAGACGAGAGACCCGAGACGGTACAGATCTCAGTGTTTTGCTTGATAAAAAAATTACTTAGAGGTAGTGAACATGTCTAAAAATAAATTTACTTTTCGTGACGTCATTATAATTTGCTCAAAAAAAGAAACATTAAGCGAATTTAATGTGAAAACTGGAGTCATCAGAGGTATTTCTGATTCTAAGGCTTCTCTGCTAAAACAAATAGCTACAAAAGAAAAGTTGAATGATCAGCTTAGAGCGATTGGATTTGCAGAACGTGCCACCGAAATTGAACATCGAGGTAGATGTTTGTGGGTGCCAGCTAATTTCCATCATATACCCATCGCCTCTTGAGGTGCGATGGGTATAGTGTCAAAGAATCACAATCTCGTTTTACTTATGGTGGCGTCAAAGTAGCGCCTAAAATTGTCAACTTAGGAGCTGCTGACCCT
>JBDNGR010000334.1:0-3485 GCA_041689165.1 Coxiellaceae bacterium | reverse complement strand
TTCTCGACGACACTTTCAGTCGTGAGTACAGTGGCGCTTTCGTGGCGCACTATAAAATGAATGTTTTGGCCTGAAGTGCTTCAGAAATCTTAGAAAAATGCTTTTTTATTCAACATTTGGATAGGGCAAGCTGCGGACTGTGCGATGAAAAATTTAAATATTTCTTACCCGTGGAATCACGGTGTTGCCAATGTAAATAATGATCTTAAGCTTGTCTTGTGAAATTTTTGTTTAATAATCTGCTAAATTGCGTATTCCCGCGCTATTGCCTGCTGTGCAAAGCGATACAGCTGAATAATGAGCTATTGTGTAGCGCATGTACGCTCGAGCTGCCTTTTCATAATGGACATCAATGCCAAAAGTGCGCAGCTCTGATTCCTAACTCCATGGCCAATTGGTGCGGAAGTTGCCTAGAAAATAAAGCTCATTATGATCAAACCATCGCGCTTTTTAGCTATCGAGAGCCTATTTCTTATCTGATTACACGCCTTAAATTTGGTGAGCAGCTCGTTTGTGCGGCACTATTCGGTCAATTATTTAGTGAGAGAATCAAAGTACAGTCAGGCATTCTGCTACCAGAATGCTTAATACCAACACCGCTACACAGACAACGTTTGGCTGAGCGTGGCTACAACCAAGCGCTCTGCATTAGCAAAATCATCAATAAGCACTTGGGTATTGCACTAGAAAGCGATCTTGTGATTAGAGTTAAGGCGACGCAAGCACAATCAAGTTTAGGTCTAAAGCAACGCCGTCATAATCTTAAAAATGCTTTTGCACTGACGGCCTTAGCTAGTTATAGGCATGTCGCTATCGTAGATGATGTGATGACCACCGGCCATACAGTTAATGAGCTGGCTAAATGTTTAAAGAAAGGTGGAATTGAGCGGGTGGATGTGTGGTGTGTGGCGAGGGCGTAGGGCGTAGGGCGTAGGGCGTAGGGCGTAGGGCGTAGGGCGTAGGGCGTATGGCGTATGGCGTATGGCTAAACATACACGTCATGATGAGGCCACGTATGTGCTGCTCACATTCGGAATTGTTTATTTACAACGAAACTTTCTACGAAGAGCCTGTAGGGGCGGGTCCCCGTGCCCGCCCTCTTTCAGTTGGGTGCATGTATTGTAAATAGCATCTGTATACGGTGGAGAGGGCAGGCACGAGGGCTAGCCCCTACAGAGCCCAATGACAAACGACTTTTTCAGGCCTTTTTAGGCATATAAAGATCGGTAATCGTTCCTTCGAAAATTTCAGCAGCCATCATAACTGTTTCAGAAAGTGTTGGGTGGGGATGAATGGTTAGTGCAATATCATCCACATCACAACCCATTTCAATCGCAAGCGCTAATTCACCAATTAAATCACCGGCGGTAATACCGACAATAGCGGCACCGATAATGCGATGTGTGTCGTTATCAAAAATCAACTTAGTGAAGCCTTCACTACGATTCATGCAAAGTGCACGACCTGATGCAATCCAAGGAAACACAGCTTTACCGTAATTAGTGCCTTGCTTTTTCGCTTCAGTTTCAGTGATGCCCACCCAGGCTAATTCAGGATCGGTATAAGCCACAGAAGGAATACATTTCACATCAAAATAATGTTTTTTACCGGCAATTACTTCAGCGGCCAAACGACCTTCTGCCGTGGCTTTGTGCGCTAACATGGGGTTACCCACAATATCACCAATTGCGTAAATATTTGGTATATTGGTACGCATTTGCATATCAACAGTGATAAAACCGGGCTCAATCACTGTCACTTTAGCTTTTTCTAAACCGAGATTCGCACTATTCGGACGACGACCAACAGCTACTAAAATAGTATCAAAGCGTTGTGGCTCCGCAGGCGCTTGTTCGCCCTTGAAACTCACATATACACCATCTTTTTTAGCTTCAACGGCGGTCACACTCGTTTGCAACATAATTTTGGCATAGTGCTTTTCGACACGCTTGTGTAAAACTTGCACCAAATCACGATCTGCACCGGGAATTAATTGATCCATCATTTCGACCACGTGAATTTTAGCGCCTAATGCATTGTAAACTGTTGCCATTTCAAGACCGATGATTCCACCGCCAATAATGAGCATGTCGCCTTTAACATGCTCAAGTTGCAATGCACCAGTTGAATCGAAAATACGAGAATCTTCGGGAATAAATGGTAATTTGACTGGTGAAGAACCCGTGGCAATAACAGCTTGCTCAAAATTGATTATCATTTTTTCTTTACCATTCACTTCAATTTGTTTATCACTAACAAATTGCGCGGCACCAGTGACTATTTCAACTTTACGTTGTTTCGCTAAGGCTTTTAAACCACCTGTTAAACGCGTGACGATACCATCTTTCCAAGCTTTAATTTTGCCAACATCCACTCTTGGCTTATCAAACTCAATACCAAACTTAGCCATGTCATCTGTATCATCAATAATTTTTGCAGCATGTAGTAAAGCTTTGGATGGAATGCAGCCTACATTTAAGCAAACACCACCAATGCTGTCATAGCGCTCGATTAGAATTACTTTTTTACCTAAATCTGCAGCACGGAAAGCCGCAGCATAACCCCCGGGACCACTACCGATAACTACAACTTCGGTGTTTAATGTTTTATTATCAGACATACTTTTTTCCTCTATGAAATAATCGTTAACTAGCTAATTTATTGACTTCTGCCAATGCTTGACTCAAATACACAATAAAGCGTGCCGCATCAGAGCCATCAATCACACGATGGTCATAAGAAAGACTCAGTGGCAACATTAGGCGTGGCACAAAATTCGCATCTTTCTGATAGACCGGTTTCATCTGCGATTTAGATACACCTAAAATGGCCACATCCGGCGCATTAATAATCGGTGTGAAGGCCGTGCCACCAATACCACCTAAGCTCGTGATGGTGAAACAACTGCCCTGCATTTCAGTAATGCTCAAACCCTTCTCACGCGCTTTAGTACTAATAGCCGCTAATTCTTTAGCCAATTCTGTCATAGATTTTTTATCTACATCACGAATAACGGGTACCATTAAACCATTGGGTGTTTCAACCGCTACGCCAAGGTGGTAATACTTTTTAATAATTAATTTTTCACCACTGGTATCTAAAGAAGAATTGAACAAAGGGTATTGCTGCAAGGCTGCAACGACCGCTTTCATAATGAAAACAAGCGGTGTTAATTTAACACCCTGTTCAGAAAATTTATCTTTATTAGCCTGACGATAAGCTTCCATTTCAGTGATGTCAGCTTCATCAAACTGCGTTACATGGGGAATACTCACCCAGTTTCGGCTTAAGTTAGCACCAGACAATTTTTTAATCTTCGACAAGTCTTGCGTTTCAACTGCACCGAATTTAGCAAAATCGATTTCAGGTGCTGGTGCAAAATTAAAGCCGCTAGATTTTAAGCGCGATTTTACATATTCTTTTAGATCCTCCCGCGTAATGCGAGATTTAGCACCAGTACCCCGAATTTGCTTTAAATCTAATTC
>JBDNGR010000333.1:0-2269 GCA_041689165.1 Coxiellaceae bacterium | reverse complement strand
TATTGAGGCTTATACACCGCGTGTTCTTTCCGCCTCTGCTTCGGCTGCAGACACCAGTCTAAACGAATTCATCAATAATCATGACACTATTTTTACAGCAATGTGGCGTAATGCTCAATTCGTCACACAAAATGCAAGCTTTGTGGTAGCAACACCAACCGCGCATGAAATTTTTATTCTAAGCTTTGCTATAGGCTCAGCTATCGCCTTTGTTCAGCTTGTGATGGCGTGGCTTGGGGTGCGACGCCGTGTTGCTGCGGAGCACGATAGTGTGGGTATGCTGCAAACTCGAGATCTGAATGTTGGACCAGATGGATCAGACACGATTGATGAGAGCGGGGCGTTGTTGAGTAATGCATCGTCAAGAAGCATTGAAATTCATGCCGAAGCTCATATTCGTGATCCTGGAAATAATTATCAACCCACCATCGCGTTTTTGATCAGAGATTCAGTAAAAGGATTTTTCATAGCAAAAAAACTGGTAGCAGAAAGTTTGAATAAAGATGCGATCGAAACTCATAAAAATCAGCTACTGGAACAATTAAAGAATAGCGAGACTAGTTTACCTGAAGCCAAAAAACTTTGGAAAGATTTAAATTTTGTGAGCCTCATAAAAGGCGTTGTTGAATTTTTCTTCAAAATGGCTTTATGGTATTGGATTCTTTGGATTATTGCGGCCGGCTTTGTGGGTTTTCCAGCCGCCACTTTTATTGCATTTTCCAACCCAGTTTTAGTTTTTGTTCTACCGGTGGTTCTAGCTTTGGTGGAATACGGTATCAAGTGGTATGTGGCGAGTAGAAATAATTACAATGCGAGCGATCCTAAGTTAAATACACTAGTTGATTCGCTATTGAAAATTAAATTAGCTCGAAGCAAAACAGAGTCTTCTCCCCCTCCTCCTTCTTCTGCTATGCAAAATCTCGAGGCTTTGAAAACTTGGGCAAAAACCTTAGATGATAAGGTAGAAAACGCTGCTGCAGTGAAAGCTATGGCAACGATCACTAATAGCGATGATTATGTTTCTCTAGCTAAGAAAGGGCGTCAAACACGTGTTATCACGAAGGCTATTTTTATGGCTTTCTTCTTCTTTATCATGTTGGCCTTCTTGGCCTGGCCGCTAACTGATTTATTAGGGGTTTTCCACATCACAGCAGGGGCGCTTTTTGCTGGTGGTGCTTTGGTCAGTGCTGTTTCTTTGTTGATTGTTCCTTTGGCTATTTCTGTCATAGCCGGCATTGCTTATGGTGTAAACACTTATTATGAGGCAAATAAAAATGAAGATAACTTAGAGACGGTCTTCAGCAGCGAGCCATTCAAAAAACTGCAAGTTGAGCTCGATAGGTTAAAACAAGAAATACAGTTACGTCGCGCTTATCTTGAATCGCAAGATATTAAGAATTTAACCAGACCTGAAAGTATTGATAATCCGCGCTTTATGGAGCACTTAGAATCAGCTCAGCAAACGGCTAAAGAAGAATCTTGGGAACGACTCAAACAATGGCTTAAACCAATCTATCTTGTGATTAACCGACTAGGTACTGGCAGTTTGATTGCGCGTTTGGTTATTGGTTTGGTAGCCGCTTTAGCGCAAATCGGTTTGGCGGCTAACTTCTCTATGCTTAGCGCCGCTGTGATTGTGCCTATAGTGCTCGTTTCAATTATTTGGGCAGGCTTTAGCTTGTTCCACTACTTTCAAGAGCGTGAATTGCACAGCTTAGAAACCCGTGTAAGTCGTATTTCAGAAGAGCTTGAAATTTGTAAGCAAGAAAATGAATGGTTAAAAAGCTTAGAACCTCGAATAGAGGGTACTGGGGCTACTGGCTCACTAGCAAGCTCTGCAGCTCCCGCTATAGGTGTTGCAGTAGTAGTAGCGGGTCAACTAGCTTTGGCACAAGCTCCGCCAGAACCTCGACCAAATCCAGCACCACCTGCAGGTCCCGGAACTGGAGCTGGTACTAAAGAGGGCGAGGGCGAGGGCGAGGGCGAGGGCGAGGGCGAGGGAGAGGGCGAGGGAAAGGGAGAGGGGACGGGTACTACCTGTCCGCGATCAACCTCTACTGGATAATCAACTGAGTTTAGGTTTTGCCATTTCTTCAAGCATCACTTTCAAGAAACGTGCTGCTTCGCCACCGGTGATAGAACGATGATCGATGCTTAATGAAAGCGGTAAGCGGCGATAGATTTCCATTTGTCCATTATTGGCAACCACATCATCATGCAATTTGCAAATGCCGACTATCGCTACCATAGGTGGTGTGACGATAGGATA
>JBDNGR010000332.1:0-1897 GCA_041689165.1 Coxiellaceae bacterium | reverse complement strand
CTATGTTACGACTAAGTACTAGCATGGTTAGTTCCTTGTGTTGTGTGGCAGTTACTTTGGTTTTATTGTTTTTTGTGCGTCTTACGCCTTTTAAGAAAATTGGGGCTCTTGAGCCAGACTCTTGTTAAGGCTTGCCTCAATGGCTTCCATCTTTTGGCGTGAGCGTGTCAAGATGCCCGCAATGCTCTCGCCAGCTAATCCCGTTGCTGATTCAAGTAACCGCTGAAAATGATTCACTTCAGCCTGTGCGCTATGGAGCTGTGCCTGCAGTATGAGAGCATCGGTATCCAGCTTTTCTTTTGCCAGAAGAACCATCCCCGCTGGGGTTTGCCAGCCTCCACGAACGATAACGATACGAATTGCATTTAATTTGCGAGCGAAATCTTGGCCTGAGCCTTTGAAATACTGGGGACTTACAAGGCAATGCTCAATCTCACCCACGGGAACAGAGAATGCTTGGTTTTTTAGGGTTTCTACCAGGGATTCAACCCGCTCAAACTGATAAGGGGTCAAGGTTTTTCCTAGGATTGAGTCTTCGGGAGAGGCTTGGTTAATAGCCGTTAATTGCGCAGGTGTGTTTTCAATCGCTTTGGTTTTTTGAATCATAAAAGCAGCAGCAGCTTTTTTTCCTTTGTCTAAATCAGGCGCTAGTAATTCATCGCTTGCTGCTGCTCTTATTATTTTCTTGTTTGTATATTTGTTATTCTTAATACTTACTAGTGTCGGCTTTTCCGTGCCCGGAATTACCGGCGCCTGAAAAGCCGTCTCCGGTAGTCCAGTGCTCGGAGATTCACACGTTAGGACTTGCGGCACCTCATGCACCAGGTATTCAAGACCGCTGTACTTCCCCGTTTCTTCACACCGAACCCAAACACGCGCAATGTATCCGGCACGCTCTAGCTCACTCAACAAACCACGTACTGAATCACGGCCATTCGTAGCTCTGTTTTTTAAATCGTGGACATTAACGCGCCACTCAGACGGCAAGCTCATTAGGTAGGCGTGCAGGCCTTTAGCGCCCCAAGATAAACTCGATTCCACTAAACATGTTTTATCAAGGACAAGAAAATTGGTTTCTTTCTTACGGATACGAAGTATGGTCATTTTGGGCGTCCAATGCAGGGTTCTGGGTCGGGCTCATATTCTGTTAACCCGAATTATGTTAGAATGGTACACTTAAAAAAATAAAAGTAAACGTATTACCGTTTAAATTTAATGTTTTTATACAATTAACTGGTTTTAATAGACAGGATCATGCTTTTTATCAATTATCTTAATTTCATGTAGAATGGACTTCATTGATACATAAAATTTAACAGTGCTTTTTAGCGCACAGAGTGCAATATATGCTCAATAAAAAAGAAAAGAAAATAGACATGGTGAGAAAACAGACCACAACAGGCAAAATAATTAGTGAGCTAATGTTAGAGCTTGGTATTAAAGAAGCAGAATTGGCAAGACAAACTGGACTGCCTCAAACAACGATCAACAGGCTTTTAATTGGTGACACATTTGATCCAAGATCAAATACATTAAAACCTATAGCTAAGTTTTTTGGTGTAACAATTGGCCAAATAATGGGTGAAGAACAAATTAATTCCCAAAGAATAACTGGAACGTTTGAGCCCAATAATAAAGAAGCTTGGTCGCACGTCCCTATAATAGATTGGGAAGATGCTATATCATGGATATTCAGGCAAGACTCATTTAGCATACATTCACATAAAAAATGGATTACGACGGAGCGCCCAATAGGAAAGATTGCTTTTGCTATCATAGCAAAACAATTCATGGAGCCTCGTTTCAGAAAAAATTCTATTTTGATAGTTGATCCAAATGCAGATTATAATGATGGGAAGTTTATTGTTGTAACGTTTGATAATAAAAATATAACCGT
>JBDNGR010000331.1:0-13913 GCA_041689165.1 Coxiellaceae bacterium | reverse complement strand
CAATGCGCCGATCGTCTTCATAACGATGGCGACGTTCTAAATCTTGTTTTTGCTCGTCATTGAGCGGCTGAAATCTCATGGCCGTATTGGTAATCCATTTCAGAAAAAATTTCCAGTACTTTCAATGGCGAGGGGTATATATCCACGCAAAATACTTAAGGCTTGTATTGGATTCTTATAAAAGTATTGCAGAGGCTCTAAAACAGGCTGAATCATACATTGATGCTACTTTAAAAATAATTCGCGGGGCCGCCTCCGGGTCTGAGCTCATCAGTAAAGAAGATTTAGTGGCTTGTTCTATTGAAGAGATTCTAAGACGGGCGATCTCCACTTACCCATATAGAGACGAAGCAGATCAAGCAAAAGTGCATTTGGATACCATGGATGCTTTTGAGTTTATGGGTAATTCGATTTTTATGGCGCGTATTGTGCAAAATTTAATTAAAAATGCTTTCGAGCAAATTCATCTCAAAGGCCAGGGTGAGATTTTTGTTAAATGTGAAGCAGCTGATCCGTTAAATTATCTCTATATCAAAGATACAGCCGGCGGTGTATCGGAAGCGATTCTTGCTCAGCTCTTCAATGGCTTTAACTCGACCAAAAGAGGAGGTACAGGCATTGGCCTCTCATCTGCGAAGCAGATCATGCAAGCCTTTGGAGGTGACATTAATTGTCGCCTGGTCGAGGGTGACTGTATTGAATTTGTTTTAAGCTTTCCGAGATTCCAGCATCAACCCTAAATGGCCATTGATTCTAAATAGTGCTGCGCTAGTCGGTCCCGCTTACCCACAGGCTGCATCCCAGCTAAAACGCACTTCCATAGCCAGCCTGTAAGCCAATCACCCACCCCAGTATAATCCACGGCTTACAAAAAATCCGACTTTGTGGCAGACTACTGGCGTTTATGAGCCAGGTTAATGTACACAACGAATGGGACCCAATTGAAGATATCGTTATTGGTATTATTGATGAGGCACGCCTACCAACTCCTGACAAAAGCCTTCACGCTATAGAGTTTTCAAATTACCCCTCTCTTAAATCAATTCCAAACGGCCCATTTCCTGCAAAAGTGGTTGAAGAAACGGCTGAAGACTTAGAGGTCCTCGCCAACACCCTAAGCAAGCTTGGCATCAATGTACGCCGCCCCCAGGCGAAAAAAACAGATAAAGAGTTTGGAACCGCCGAATGGCGTAGTAATGGTCTTTATAATTACTGTCCGCGTGATGTTATTTTAGCTGTTGGTGATCAACTCATTGAAAGTCCATGTCCGATTCGTGCTCGCTATTTTGAAGTGTTTGCTTATCGTGAAATTTTACTCGACTGCTTGAAAAAAGGCGCTCGCTGGATAAGCGCGCCTCGACCCGAATTATGCGATGAACTTTATACTGAACCCAATCCCGATAAAATTTGTTTAACAGAACTAGAACCCATCTTTGATGCTGCCAATGTTTTGAAAGTGGGAAGAGATATTCTCTATTTGGTATCCAATACAGGTAACAAACTGGGTGGCGAATGGCTGCAAACAATCTTAGGTCCTCAATATAAAGTTCATTTTTGTCATGATCTTTACTTACATACCCACATCGATACCACTATCACTCTTGTTCGCCCCGGTTTAGTCGTTTTAAACCCTGAGCGGGTTAACGAACAAAACATGCCCGCCATCTTCAAAAGCTGGGACAAAATTTGGTGTCCCGAACCCGTTGACATAGGATTTATTGGAGAAAAGCCTTATTCTACTGAATGGATTGCGATGAACTTTTTAATGGTCAATCCAAATCTTGCTATCGTCGACAAAAATCAAACCAAACTCATTGCTGCGCTCAATCAACATAATGTTGAGGTTATTTCATTACAACTGAGACACGCTAGAACCTTAGGTGGCGGCTTTCATTGTGTGAGCTTAGAGCTTTATAGGAAAGGTTCTCTGGAAAATTACACTAACTAGCATTGGGCTGTATTTATGAAAATACATGAATATGTTATTCAGCAAGCTTGCACAAGACCAACATCAATCGCACTGATCGATAGCAATCAATCTCTAAGCTATCAGGATCTTGATGCAAGATCTAATCAGCTAGCCAATTATTTGCATAGGTTAGGAGTGCGCCCTGGGGATTTCATCCCTATTCTGATGCAGCGCAGCGTTCAGGCACTAACAAGCATTCTTGCTGTTTTAAAGCTCGGCGCCGTCTATGTGCCCCTCAACACTTTAATATCACCCATAAAACTAAAAGAGATTGTTGACCTAATAGGAACAAGATTTTTAATTACCGACTCCGCTCATCTAGACAAAATTGATGCATACAACAAGATCAATATTGATTTGGCTAATTACGAGTGCATGAACCAAGAATTAAACTTTAGCCATAATATGGATACTAAAATTTGTTATGGTGTCTTCACCTCTGGAACGACTGGCGCACCCAAAGGGATATTGGTTAGTCACCAGGCGTTAGAACAAACATTTTTATCTTGGCAAAAATGTTTTGACTTACAGCTTGGTGAACATCACCTACAGCTAGCTAATCTAGGATTTGATGTCTTCACAGGCGAATGGGTTAGGGCCTTGTGTTCCGGCGGAACCTTGGTAATAACACCGCAAGCTTACATCCTTGAGCCCACTCAGCTTTATCAATACATGCAAGATAATTCAGTTAATACAGCAGAATTTGTACCTGCTGTACTATTACGGTTAACCGAGCATCTAAAACAGACTTCTCAAAACTTACACTTCATGAAAAGAGTCATTTGTGGTTCAGACTTAATCACTGTTAAAAGTTTTACTGGCATATATGACTTATGTGGGCCCACTACACGCCTCATCAATTCATACGGATTAAGTGAAGCTGTGATTGACAGCACTTATTTCGATTATAATGAAACTGCTCTTGCGCAACTTCACGAACACTCTTTAGTTCCAATCGGCAGACCCTTTCCCCACGTAAAAACCTATATTGTTGATGACAATCTAAATGAAGTCACCCCAGGCGAAGAAGGAGAACTTTTGATTGGTGGCAATGCGTTAGCAGAAGAATATTGGAATCAACCTGATTTAACTCAAAAAAGATTTCCAACACTCGCAGCTCAAGGCTATGGCAAAGTTTTTCGCACAGGGGACAGAGGCTATCAACTAAGTGACGGCAATATTGTTTTTCTGGGTCGTAATGACTTTATCGCAAAAATAAACGGGGTGCGAATAGAGCTAAGTGCTATTGAGGAAACTCTAAAAGAAATTCCATCAATTAAAGATGCACTAGTGTTAGTAAATCAGCCAGATCCTACAAAAGAAAAAACTATGTTAAACGCTTATATGGTTATTACTGGTGTCAACCTATCAGCACAGCAACTAGTAAATCATCTGCAGAGAATGAATTTTTCAAAACATGAAATTCCATCTAATTTTTACACCGTCAAAGAAATCCCACTCAATATTAACGGTAAGAAAGAAAGACGAGGCGAATTCCTACGCATTATTACTGAGCTACCAAAGACCAATAAGATAATACCACCCCGTACGAAAATCGAAAGGCAGATCTGGAAAATATGGTCTGAGCTTCTTGGTACTGATGATTTTGGTGTAACTGATTCATTCTTGGCATGCGGTGGTGACTCTATTAAGCTGTATGACTTGCTCAGAAGAACACAAGAATTTTCTTATTTTGCACCAGAGCCATTGTGCACAAATAACCTTACAGTGGAGAAGATTGCTAACAACATTACAGCATTGAACATCAACGGCAGTTAATTCAAGGAGTCCCTCATGACCAATTCAATTCCAGACGTTAACCATACAAAAAATATCACCAGGCATTTAAATATTTCTGCGAGTCAGGATTCAATCTTTCCACATTTACATATTAGGCCTAGCATAAAGATATGCAGCATGAAAATAACTGAGATTCAAACCATTGTCTCTAGATGGACGAGTCTTGAGAATTGGAATATCCGGAAAGGTGAGCTTGCGGCATTACACGCACAATCACCAGATGGATTTTTACTTTTAACTATCAATCAGATTCCCGTTGCTTCGATTTACAGAATTCAATATAACGATACTTTTTCCTTTATTGGGTTATATATTGCCGACTCCAACCACCGAGGAAAGGGTTACGCGAAATATCTCTGGGATAATGTTGTGCCAAACATAAAAACACCAACAGTAGGTGGTCACGCGGTATTAGCCCAGCTTACCAATTATCAAAACGAGGGTTTTGAACCTCAAAAACTCGGTGTATTCAGAATTAAACTTGATCCTATATCGCTTTTAAAGAAATGCATTAACCATATTAACTGTAGTTCACATATTAAATTGGAGAGAATGAGCGCTTTTAACTTCGAACAACTACTAGAGTACGACCAAAAAATATCTTTACTTGCTAGGCGTGTTTTTATTACGACTTTATCAAGCCAAGAAGATACTGTAGCATTTATAGCTAAAGAAAGTAACGAAGTACTAGGCTATGGCATTATGAAAAAATGTCTTCAAAATGGTTATAAAATAGCTCCGCTATATGCAAAAAATGAAACTGTTCTTGAAAAGCTTTTGTACGCCTTTCTACGCGATGTTGATCCTAATGAATCAGTTTACCTTGATGTACCTACAAGCAGGCTAGGCTCTTTTTGCATACAGGAAATATTGTTTGAAACGGTTTTTATCTATAAAGGCCATCCTAAAAAACAATTCTCTACAGATCAGGTTTATGGAATCTGCTCAATGGAGGCAAGTCCTGTTTGAATTGCGGGTTTTTACATCAAGAGCTTACTTTAACAAGGATAATTTGAGTGAAAGCAAAAATCTGTTCACTTCCTAATAGGCAAAAAATATATATTTATGCTTACTGGAAAGACTCCTGCATGAAGTATATTGATTGCAACAATGCATTCGCCAAACTAATTGGATACGAAAATCCTGCCCAAATCATTGGGAAATGCGATCAAGAAATTTGTAACAAGGCTAATAAAAAAATTTTATTAGATTGCACTCTAGGTGATGACAAGGTTTTAAAGAATAATCTTACAATCAATACCGTGCTTAACCTAAGTGAATCAGGGTCCCAGCTCTACTGCAAAAAGAGCCCCATCTTTAATGACAGCGGTGAAGTGATGGGACTGGCATTTTCAGCCCAGAGCATCATCGATCAAACAAGTGAGATAGAATCTTCTTTTGGCCTGCATGAATGTCTCGATGACATTATAGGATGCATGCCTAATAACGTATATTGGCTTAATCGTGATTGCATTTTAATGGGCGGTAATGACAATCTAGTCAAGATTTTCGGTTTAAAATCTCGCTCTCAGCTAGTCGGTTTAAACTACCAGCAAATGTCGGAACTGGCAAAATGGACTGAAGGCCAAGGCGAAATATTTAAAAAAGCCGAACTTGAAGTGATGCAAACGGGTATCGCACGAATGGATATAGAGGAACCGCCAGCAGTTATTGATGGTCAAACTCGTTATTACATGTCCAGCAAAGTTCCTTTAAAAAATAAAAATGGCGAAGTTGTTGGTGTGGTCGGTATCTCTACTGACATCACCAAGCTTAAAAAAGCTCAAGCCAAATCAGCCGCCGACGAAGCCACTAAACGCGCCTTATTAATTTTCTCTGGCATGTCAACTCATGATCTGCGCACACCACTTTCCTCTATTAATCTGCGCGCGGCTTTCTTAAAGAAATATATTCCTGCTTTAATTGAAGCTTATAAAGCTGCCGCTGATGCAGACTTTGATGTTCCACACCTACGTGATGTGATACTCGAAGATTTACAACAAGCACCTTTAGATATTTTGCAAGGACTGCGTGAAGCGAATAATTATATTGACTCTTCTCTGAAAAGTTTAAAGAGCGCCTCACAAGGCGAAGAGTTAATAGATAAAACACAATTAGTCGATTGCAATATAGAAAAATTATTACGCCGCATTATTGCTAGCTATCCTTACAAAGAAGGTCAACAAGATCGATTACATTGGGATCATGAACACGATTTTGACTTCAAAGGCCATGTTATATTTTTTAATCGTTTAATTGAAAATTTAATTAAAAATGCTTTTGAGCAAATTGAATTAAAAGGGCGCGGTGAAATATTTATTATGTGCCGTCATAACGGCAAGTTTAATACGATCAACATCAAAGACACCGCGGGTGGTGTTACTCAAGCCATCATTGACAACATGTTCAAGGGTATTCAAAGCTCTAAAGAGGGTGGTACTGGTATCGGTCTTTCTTCTGCTAAACAAATTATGCAGGGCATGAATGGTGATATTGAATGTCATCTCGTTAATGGCGATCGTATTGAGTTTGTGTTGAGTTTTCCTAGATACCTAGAAACCAATCCTGACCAAGAACTAAAGCTATTACCGACTTGCTAGCCATCCTTCATCAGGCCGTCGCAGCGCTTTCATAGCCGAGTCTGTAAGCCAATCACACGCCCTAGTGTAATCCACGGCTTACAAGAAATCCGACTTATCGCACAATATGGCTCAAACGATAGTTTGATTAGCCCAGCTCTACTGAGTGCAGTTCAGTAAGAGTTGCCAGCTTGAGAATAAAGCTATTCTTTAAATAAAGCCGAGGTGCCTAATGGTTACAGTCGATAATAGAATTGTAAAAGCTTCCTTCAGAGAATGTCCGATTAGCGATAGGAAATTATTTAAATACTCACATTGTTTACTGCCAATTAGCGTCGGCCAATCTGCACACGAAGGCCAGAAATTCGAGGCAACTCTAAATTTAATTAATACATCTTTTAACATGTGTACCATTCTATTAGGTGATTTGCTGCAAAGACATAATTTAAAAGCAGCTCTCGGCTTAAACGAATCACAAGCTTATAAAGAATCTTTGGAGTTGGGTAACGCCTGGTTAGCAAGAAATTATCATGCTATTAAAAAAAATCTTAAAATAGCACATTTAATTACGCGTTGGGATTCGTGGCTCAACCATACTAATTTCATAGAAAAACTTTCTATTGTTAGAGACGCTAGATTAAAAAATAAAGATTTTAATTTGGCATTTAGCCAAACAATTGATGCCTACTTAGATAGGAAAGAATCTAAAAGCTTAAAAAACGTCGAGAAAAATTGCTTGAACTATCTTGAAGAAGAGTGTGCGGCAATGATCCTTTGGGCTGATGGCTTGTATGATTTTGAGGTTTATCCGAGCGGCAAAAATAAAGCAATGGCAAAAACCTATGCAGTCATTTTTCAGGCCTTCCTGCTCTGCTGCCGCTAGCAGTTTTGTGCCGTAGGCCTTCTGCCTTATGCTTTTATCGATCCATAATAAATTGATATAGACGGATTGTGTGTCTAAGCAAGCCTGTATACCGCCTAAAATTTTCATTGTGCCGTCCTTTAAGAAAATAGAAAAATCTTTGTCTCGCTCTCCAATTATTTCTTTAGATGAGTTGAAAACTCCGTCTCTAATAACATCGTTGCTAGCCTGGGTCGGTGCATAATCAATATCTATGTGGTACATGTATTTGCCTTTAATGAAGTAATGATTATAGTTGTATTGTTCGCGTCGAGAGTGATTTCCCCTCCAATCGCTAACACACAGCGCCTGTCGCTATGACCATAAGGGAAGTCTTTGATGCAAGGAACTTTAATGCGAGATCCCCACTCGTTAATCACATCTTCAATGGTTCCGTCTCGTTCTTGATAATGCTCTGATATACAGTGCTCAAATTGACCGATGATGATGCCAGCTACTTCATCAAATACACCAGCGAGCTCTAATTGTGAGAGCCTGCTATCAATTTGAAATGGTTCAGCCCACACGTCTTCGAATAATAAAATACTATTTTTAAAGTTAGGTTGATAAGGAGTTCCCATCAAAGCTGTAATTAAAGCGAGATTTCCACCTATCAATGGCCCGTTCACAACACCCGGATTAACGAGAGCACCTTCCTTGATTTGATACGATTCGCCCTTGAGGCAAGCTGAAAATGTTTGTTCTACTAGAGGATCTGGTTTTCCCGGATCTGTATCACGCAGGGTAAAGCCTGAGTAAGTAACTAAGTTGGCGGTTTTGAGTAAGCCTAATTGTAAAGCGGTAGTATCACTAAAGCCTGTCACTATTTTAGGATGTGCTCGAATATAGTCGTAGTCTAATAAAGACAAAAGTCGTTGCGATCCATAGCCTCCTGCGGTAGCTATAAGGGCTTTAATCTCGGGATCTCTGAAGAAATCCATAATATCATTTGCGCGATCAATGTCACGACCTGCTAAAAATCGTTCAGCATTTTTTAAATGAGCGCTTAATTTTACGTTGAAACCCTTTTGTTCAAAATAATGAATGCCGGCTTTTAGTCTATCTAAGTTTAAAGGGCTGGAGGGAGCAATAAAGCCTACAGTATCACCGGGCTTTAAATGAGGGGGGATAATACAATTCATGGTGTATTGTCACTTTTATTAGGTTTCATGGTTTGGTTAGAGTGTTCATTAGCGGTGAAAATAAACTCTCGTATCGCATTATAATATAATTCTGGCACATCCACTTCCAATATGTGACTCGACTTAGCAAAAATAATCAATTGGCTGTTGGGGATTTTTTCAGCCATTAATTCAGAATGAACTTTACCCGTAATCCAATCTTCTGCGCCGTGTAAAATAAGACTGCGAAACTTAATGGAATGTAATTGATCTTCATAATCAAATTTGCGTAAGAATGCGCTAAAACCACAGTTGAGTGCTTCATAGGAAAAGGGATTTTTTGGATTAGCTCTTGGTGGAACCGAAAGTCTGAGTCTTAGTTTATGTGAGTATAAGGGAGCCATCACTTTAAGAAAATGGCTAACATCTTCATTACTGTTAAAATTGCCATGCTATAACTTTTCATTGTGTAAGAACTTGGATCATCGGTTTGGTTTAAGCTAGTGCAAATCCATAAATCTTCCTTTGAGTCGAAGTGATGGTAAATTAGGCTTTGATTAATACCTGCTGTTTTTGCAATTCGATTTATGGAGGAGCCAGCAAAGCTTTTTTCTACAAATACTTTCAGAGCAGATTTCAAAATCGTATCTTTGGTTGTGTTTTTCCCCATGCCGATGAGTGTTCCTAAAATTGACTCTGAAGTGTTCTCTCTTAAGTTGAATGAACGTTCAATATATTTTTTAGCCTAGGCTGGCAAGTTTGCTTAGGCCAGTTTGGAATGAGTCAATACTTTGCTTTCTATTTTAGAAATAACCGCTATCTACTACAGCTACGGAGTGCTCGGCCGGTGGCCCTGATCGCCAGCTCCCGCGGGCGCTGCTGCATCAACCTTTGCAGAGCCGCTCGAAGGGACACCATGTGGCCGCCTAAGAAACCCAAGAGTGATTGACGGCGAGCGCGTGAGGGATTCAGGTCGCAAGCTCGGTGCCATTTTACTGTCTGAGCCGCGTTTGTTTGAGGCTGCAGCATCGAAGCTTCCCTCGCCAACATCTGTTGCTGGTCTAAGTGGCGCTGCCTCTAAGCCACCGGCTCTTGCTCTGATTGTGAGTGCAAACTTTGCTCCGCCCATTGGTTCATCTGCCGGCATTAACGCAGTAGTCATTAGTTTCGCGGGCACAGGCTCTGGTAAATCAATTTGAGTTTGGCGGTAAACCAGTAAGCAACCTCGGCTGAATTCGATCTGGCGGTTTTCCGTGGTCTCAGCCACAGCTGAACCTGCACCTGCACCTGCACCTGCTGCGACGCCCTCAGCAACGTCTGTTGCCAAAACCCGAGGTGACTTACCCAGTAGCGAGTCGAGATTATTAACACCTATTTTAAAGAATTGTGATGATACAGAATGATGGCCGTGGGTTCGAGAAAGCAAAAATTCGCTAGCACCTGCACCTAAACGTGGTGGGAATTCAACATCCATATTGCTAGGTCGATCCCAAGCTAATCGATATAGTGCGTGGGGAAGCTCACGCCCGCTGACAGGCTCACTAAATACAGAGGTATTGAAAAATTCTGGGTCAGTTGCTATCGACTTCTGAAGGTGCACGTTAATAGCATCTATAGTGGCTATCAACTCAGCTGGACAATTAGTAGCCCATTCAACTCCGGCCCACTGAGCTAAGTGTTCCAAAACCACATAACTTACTGGTGCATGGGTATGAATACACAAATGACTCTCAATCGTAGCCGCGGCTCCTGCTGCAACATCTGTTTGAGTGGTATAAGAGTAATCTACCGCCTGTAAATTAGGTAAATAGACACGTTTATAAATTTCTTCAATTTCCGCTGCCAGTGCCTGTTGTTCGTCGCTTTGGGCTTCATGTTTAGGTGTCATTTGTTCCTCGGTTCCCTGAGAGCTAGCTCGAGTTCGACTCTCAGTCGTCGTAGGCTCACTCGGTATTGGTGATGGAGTCAAAAGCAGTGCCAGATTCCTTAAGGAACGTTGTTGATTATCTAGAATTGAACCACTAAGTCCACCAGCATGACTAAGCCCGTGCCTTAAAATCCTTGGAAAAGCCTGAAGAAAAGCCAAGTCATGATTAGACAGTAAAAAGCGCATAGGGAGTCCTAGTTTGTCTAATTTATCCAAGATCAACCAAATAAATAGATCACACTGACCACGGTCCGCGATGATGTCACCAATAAAACGTAGCAAAGCAATCTTAGGCTCAGTTAGTTTTATCTTGGCTATAATTTCGCGATATTGAGCTAAAGTCTCTGGTTTTAAAGTAATGTCGGTGGGCAACTCTTTGCTGGTCAAATCATTATTGATTTGAATTAATGCAACATAATCTTCGGGAGTTAAGCCGGTGATTATTTTTTCCCTCATTAAAAAATGAATCAGTTTGATTGGATTGGCATGCAAGTCACCGATAGTGGCTTCAGTTTTTTCAGTATTGATTGCCGCCTCTTGTGATACAGGAGGTTTAGACAAATCAACTTCATCAGCCACTAATTCACCAGCAATTCCCATGTGTCTACGCATAACTTTCCTCATTAAAATAATCGATCGAGTAGTTGGTTAAAACTAAACCCGCTCTTGGTTAAAAAAATTCCGGGCTGAAACATGCATATTAAATACTTCGATTAGTGTCATGCCAGCACTAAATGGAGCATGTTACATGTTGGTGTAACGTCTCTTCTGTAAATTGAGTTGGCCGGCGAAAGTGCTTTGATTAGAGCAGGCCCGCGTTTAATCTTCTTGGTGCAATTATCGACAATTGCCAAAAGGAGAAAACGATAGCCATGCGAGCGAACGATAGCAAATTATCAGAAATAGTGGAATTAATTGCTGAACAGGGATTTTCAGGGAAAGTGAAGTGCATTGGAGAAGCTTTTTAGAGGGCCTGACAAGCCGAGGCCAAAATGGAGTCAAGATGATTGCCAGTGACGCCCATAGTGGTCTAAAAGCGGCACTAAGAGCCGTTTTCCCTAGCGTTCCTTGGCAGCGCTGCCAATTTCATTTGCAATAAAATGCACAAGCGTATGTGACAAAAAGAGACAGGAAAGGCGAAGTAGCTGGAAGCATACGTGCACTATACGATGCAGAAAACAGAGAGGAAGCGGAACGAATATTAAAACAGACTGCAGGAAAATATGAAAAAGAAATGCCGCAACTTGCCGTGTGGATGGAGGCGAATATTGCAGAAGGGTTAACCGTTTTTAATTTTCCTTCAAGTCACAGGCGGAGATTGAGAACCTCTAATATAGCTGAACGTGTTAACCAGGAGATTCACCGACGTACACGGGTGGCGAGAATTTTTCCTAACGTCGCCTCTTGCGAAAGACTGGCTGGCGCCATTCTCGTGGAAATTTCAGAACAGTGGTTATTGAACACAATATATTTGAATGTAGCGGAGTAAGTAACTAGGGCATCAAAAAATGATTAAACAAATCTGCAGAAGAATTTTTGCATAGCCCAGAATTTTGATTCTGACAAAAATCATTAGTAATACATCTAATATGTAGTTAAAATGCGGAACTAAGCTGTAGCAGCTAGAATTGAGAAAAACAAACGACACCACAAAAATTTGAAAGCATAATAATGCAAAATGACACAGCCTTAATAATAAACGATCTAAAAAAAACCTATGAAAATGGCTTTCAAGCCTTAGCTGGAATTGATCTGGAGATTAGGCATGGTGAAATCTTTGCGCTACTTGGCCCTAACGGCGCGGGCAAGACAACTCTTATTAATGCTGTCTGTGGTATCGTCCAACCGAGCTCTGGAAAAATCCTTGTTTGTAACCATGATAATGTTGCTAATTACAGAGCGGCACGTGCAGCGATTGGGCTTGTACCCCAAGAGTTAGCAACCGATTCATTTGAGTCTGTCTGGAATGCGGTGAATTTTAGCCGAGGCTTATTCGGAAAGCCTCGTAACCCTGACTATATTGAAAAGCTACTCAAAGACCTCTCTCTTTGGGATAAAAAAAATGAACAAATTCGTCATCTTTCAGGCGGTATGAAGCGACGGGTCATGATTGCTAAGGCTTTGTCACATGAGCCAGATGTTTTATTTTTGGATGAACCCACGGCTGGAGTAGACGTCGAACTTCGTAAATCAATGTGGGCGCAAGTACGTGAGCTTCAAAAAACTGGCGTGACCATTATTCTTACCACGCACTATATCGAAGAAGCAGAAGAAATGGCTGATCGAATCGGCGTTATAAATAGAGGTCGATTGATTGTCACGGAATCGAAAGATGTGTTAATGGAGAAAATGGGCGAAAACCAGATGGTTTTTAGTTTGCGCGAACCTATTCAAACTCTTCCATCAAATCTTTCCAGTTATTCACTTAATCTTGCGGATAATGGAAATAAACTAGTTTACACCTATAACACACATCAGAACGGCCATGATGTTTCGGATCTCTTAGAAAGCTTGATAGGAAATAATATTCATCCTAAAGACATTGAAAGCCGTCGAAGTAGTCTTGAGGAAATCTTCATCCGATTGGTGGGTTATGATTAATTACCGTGGTATTCGCGCTATTTATACTTTTGAAATGGGACGCACATTGCGCACCCTCGGCCAAAGTATTGCCTCACCTGTTTTATCGACAGTGCTTTATTTTATCGTTTTTGGATCGGCAATGGGATCACGCATCCAGACGATTGATAATGTACCCTATGGTGCTTTCATTGTTCCAGGCCTGATCATGCTGACTGTTCTAGGACAGAGCGTTTCTAATGCTTCATTTGGAATCTACTTCCCGCGCTTTACAGGGACAATCTATGAGATTCTATCTGCCCCATTGTCTTTTATGGAAATTGTTTTGGGTTATGTAGGGGCTGCGGCTAGTAAATCGATTATTATAGGTATTATCGTACTGATAACTTCATCGCTTTTTGTTCCCCTGCATGTAGCTCATCCTTTTTTGATGATATTCTTCCTTGTCATAACTAGCATTAGCTTCAGTCTTATGGGTTTTATTATCGGTATTTTGGCTGATGGATTTGAGAAATTGCAACTTATCCCTCTGCTGATTATTACGCCGCTGACGTTTCTAGGTGGTAGCTTTTACTCAATAAAAATTCTTCCAGCTTTTTGGTATAAGCTCTCTCTGCTAAACCCGGCGGTTTATCTTATCAGTGGTTTTCGCTGGAGTTTCTATGAACAGGGTGATGTCAGTTTGGGTATCTGCTTAAGCGTGATTGGGCTATTTACTGTTTGCGCCCTTGCGATCATTGCTTGGATATTCAAAACGGGCTACCGGCTAAGAAAGTAATGTTGTTAAATTTGTATCCATTCAGCATAAAAAAAGCTTGACACGTTATTCCTGATATTTTTTCTATTTGAATTCCATAAAGACCTTATCAATTCTTCTATCCTGCAAACCGTGAGCGCTCAACAAACCACCTCTAGAATTTAATCAAGCAGAGCTGCATATTAAGATCCTTAGTTATAATGAGGGTTTATGTTATGCAAAAAGCGTTAACGAATTTGAGCAAGGAAGAGAAGCGATCTTACTGGAAAGCTTGGGTTG
>JBDNGR010000330.1:0-3621 GCA_041689165.1 Coxiellaceae bacterium | reverse complement strand
CTCAAATATTTCACAAAACGTAATCTATTATGGCACCTCAGATTTTAGAAAATGAATGTTTTGGCCTGAAGTGCTTCAGAAATCTTAGAAAAATGCTTTTTTATTCAAAATTTGGATAGGGCAAGGTGCGGACTGTCCGTTGTAACTTCGTGTCTTCTAGCTGGTAGTTCCTTAACAACCAAGATCTAATTAGCCGAAAGCTATTTGAAATTTGCTCCTCCAAACAACCTCTAATCTCTTCACTTTGAATAATTTCACGCCCTTCCACCCCATGAAAACGTGTGCACTGAACAATTGCCTCAGGACTATACCCATCGTACTTCGAGATGCGAAGTTTTAAGTTTCAGCTTGCGAGCAGAGGCCCGATGAGGATTGAGCAAAAGCGAAGGAATAGTTAGGCTCTTTCGAGCTTTTGTGATTGAGGAAGCGGGCTAATGCGATATCAAGATGAGGCTTACAACTCGCAGCTTGAGGTACGATGGGTATATAGCTGCTATCATGCCAGCATGAGCCAACAAGACAATCCAGACAATGCTCACTTCGGCTTTGAAAGCGTTCCCTTGAAGACCAAGGCTAAAAAAGTGGCCGACGTTTTCCATTCGGTCGCCCCCAAGTACGACTTGATGAATGACCTAATGTCATTGGGTGTTCATCGCCTTTGGAAGCGCTTTGCCGTGGACTCATTGGGCCTGCGAGCCGGCCATAAGGTCTTAGACCTAGCCGGCGGAACCGGTGACTTAAGCGCCCTGATCAGCCCACGGGTCAAAGAGCAAGGCTTGGTCGTACTGGCTGATATTAATGAAAGCATGCTGCAGGTTGGGCGCGATCGCTTATTGGATCAAGGCATTCAAGCTAATCTACGTGTAGTCCAAGTCAATGCTGAGCAGTTAGCTTTTGCTGACAACTATTTCGATCGAATTATCATCGGCTTTGGTTTGCGTAACCTCACTGATAAGGCCGCGGCTTTAAGGTCCATGTATCAAAGTTTGAAGCCTGGTGGACGCGCATTGGTTTTAGAATTCTCAAGCCCACGTTCAACGCTGCTAAAGCAAGTTTATGATCAATATTCTTTTAAAATTTTACCTAAGCTCGGCGAATGGATTGCTAAGGATGAGAAAAGCTATCGCTATTTAGCAGAGTCGATTCGCATGCACCCGGATCAAGGCCGCTTGCAAACCATGATAGAACAGGCGGGCTTTGAAAATTGCGACTATCTTAATTTATGTGGCGGAATAGTGGCACTGCATAGAGGGTATAAGTTTTGATAACACAGCTGAGCTTTAGCGCTTTTGAAAAAATTCTAAATGCTTATCTTGGTCTTGACCCTGAGATATTGGCGCGCTTGAGTGAATTTCAGGGTAAAGCGGCTAAGCTTAGTTTGATCGACTTAAAACTTAGTTTATATATTGAAGTTTGTAAGGATGGTTTTCATCTAGAAAACTATCAACAGCAAAAAGTTATTACTGAAATTGAAGGCTCCTCTTTTGATTTATTTAAAATGGCCATCAGTCAAGATGCACAAACTAAGCTTATTTCAAGTCACATCAAAATTACCGGGGATTTGAGTTTCGGCCAGTCTCTTTACAAAATCATGCGTGATATTGATATTGACTGGGAAGAACACTTGTCTCGTTTAATTGGTGACCATCTTGCCTATCACTGCATGCGTGGCGCGCGCGGAGCACTAGATTGGCTTAAGAAGAGCATGGGTACCTTGCGGGACAACACTCAAGAATATTTACAAGAAGAAGCCCGACTTACCCCGTCCCCCGCTGAAGTCGAAGACTTTTATGACTCTGTCGCTAAACTACGTGACGATACCGATCGTCTTGAACACAAGATCAGTCATCTATTGAGCAGGAAGAAAAATGTTTAGGCCTTTACAGATTATTCGCCTTATTCAAATTAACGCCATTTTATTTAGGCATGGCATGAATCGTTCGCTGATCGGTCATCATTCCAAACTATTACGAACAATAAGTTACACCAACCCATGGAGCTGGAAAAAAGATCAAGATCGCGCCGTTCAATTACGCAAGGGCTTTGAAAAATTAGGGCCTATCTTTATTAAATTTGGCCAGATCTTATCAACGCGACGTGACCTTTTTCCCGGTGATATTGTGGACGAACTTTCTAAACTACAAGATAATGTTCCGCCTTTTCCGAGCAGCTTAGCCAAATCGATTGTGGAGCAAAATTATCAGAAATCGCTTGCAGAGCTATTTGCTGAATTTAACTTAGAACCATTAGCTTCGGCTTCCATTGCGCAAGTGCATAGCGCGCGCCTGCACACAGGGGAAGATGTGGTGGTCAAAATACTAAGGCCCCATCTTAAAAAAATCATTCAGCGCGACATCCAACTGATGTATTCAGCAGCACGGCTTGTAGAACGATTTTGGACACATGGTAAACGTTTACGTCCTGTTGAGTTAGTAGAAGAGTTTGAAGCCACTCTACTTGATGAATTAGATTTAATGCGTGAAGCCGCTAATGCTTCTTTGTTGCGCCGTAACTTTGAAAACTCTCCCCTTTTATATGTACCTAAAATTTACTGGGACTTTGCGCGCGTTAATATCTTGGTCATGGAACGAATTTATGGCATACCCGTTTCTGAAGTGGCTACTTTTAAGCGCTTAGGCGTTAATTTGAAGAAACTATCCGAACATGGTGTGCAAATATTTTTTACTCAAGTATTTCGTGACAGCTTTTTTCATGCGGATATGCATCCCGGCAATATCATGGTTGATGTAAAAGATCCAGAAAACCCAAAATATTTAGGTGTTGATTTTGGAATCATGGGGACTCTTAGCCCCAACGATCAATACTATCTTGCTGAAAACTTTTTAGCGTTTTTTAAACGCGATTATCGTCGCGTGGCTTTACTTCATGTAGAATCCGGCTGGGTTCCTGCTAATACACGAATCGATCAGTTTGAATCGGCGATTCGCAGTGTGTGTGAACCTATTTTTGAAAGGCCGCTGAAAGATATTTCATTTGGTCAGCTCTTGTTACGCCTTTTTCAAACCGCAGAGCGTTTTGATATGGAAGTACAACCTCAACTATTGTTACTGCAAAAGACCTTGCTTAATATCGAAGGTCTGGGTCGCCAGCTCTATCCCGAACTTGATTTGTGGGCAACAGCCAAACCTTTCTTAGAAAAATGGATTCGTAAACAACACGGCTTCTCTCACATATTACGCCGCATCATCAAAGCATTTCCTATTAATACCGAGAAATTAGCTCAGCTACCTGAGCTTGCCTACAGCGTCTTGAGTGAAATTCAGCGTGAACAACTCAAAAAGCGTTCGGATGATCACTTTAATACCCAGCAGAACTAGGGCGTGTTGACAATTATTTTATCTACTTCTCGATAATTTATTAAACGCCATTCATCTGCTGCTGGCAGGCTGTCATTTCCTGCATACACAAGATAGCCATAACGAACACGGTCCTTGGCGATAGATTTAAAATATTTGAGATTTTTAATAAATTGTTGGCCAAAAGTTTGACTACTTTTTATTTCAATCGGAATTAATTCTCGCCCATTTTGCCAAATAAGATCTATACCCATCGTCGCTCAAGATGTGAAGTTTTAAGTTTCAGCTTGCGAGCAGTAGCCCG
>JBDNGR010000329.1:0-3509 GCA_041689165.1 Coxiellaceae bacterium | reverse complement strand
ATCCGGGACTTCATAACTACTCGCGCCTTCGAGTCAGGGCCGCCTCATTAAAAATGGGTACCTAAGACCGCCCAAGCTTCGTAGCCTGCTATCACACCACAAAACGTTACAAGCAAAACTCTTTGACTCAGTGAAGCTTTCGCTGTTCTATTCGTTGATCCGATACTTTTGTGAAAAAATTAATAAAACCAACTATCTTTTTTTTCATTTCAAAATCCTTCTTAATAAAAAAATCTGAAATGACATAATTAGTTTAAATTGGCAGCTATTTTTTAATGAGGGAGCCCTCGGCTTCGGGTCTGGCGTTCGCATGTAACGGAGATACCGAGCGTAAAATCGCAGATTTTGTACTTAATTCGATGATTTTGTAATTTTTTAAGTTGCCAGGGTTGGGCTGTTAAATGCGCTAAAGCCTATGAATACTGGTGCTCAGAGGGCGGTTGAGGATATGAAAAACCACGCTCCTAGAACTTCGGGTCTTATAAACTGGCGGAGGTTAGCATTCTTTAAAATAACCACCTCCAAACTGGGTGGGGAATGTCAACTTCACCAAAAGCGATTGGTGCAGATTTCGATAATAATGCTACCAATTATCACCATCCGTGGTGATAAGAAATGCCGCTATTATCGATTTTTGATGCTTTCGATAATAATCAAATCGCCTACTTTGTCATGGCCTTAACGATACTTGCTGCATGTCCTTCTATGTCACCATCGTCAGAGCTTAGCGAAAAACTGGCCACTTGCTCGTATAAACCATCTCATTCGTTATGTAATTTATCTATAACGGCAGCAAAATTATTTACCGGTAGTAATGGACGATAATCACCTTCTGAAATACGTTCTAATTGCACAGGCACGCTCACTTTAAGGTAAACAGTGAACTCTGATTTCAATAGCTCACGTGCTTTTTCATCACAGATGATGCTTTCGTCTGTGGTAACCACTATATTTTCCTGAGTGATCTGATGGGACAAAATTTCTGTCAGGCAACGATTAAAAGCGCGCTCGCCTTCAGCACCCACAACTTCAGATACCGTGCGTCCAATATGAGCTGCACACCCAAGAACGTCTGCGTTGATAAATTTCCAGCCAAGGTTTTGGCTATTGCTTGGGCAAGCACCCCTTTACCTGCGCCTGAATGGGCAATGATAAAAATGCGTTTTATGTTGCTCATGATGCTTCCTCTTGAATAAGATTCGCTATTGCTCCTATAGGATACTACAAAGCCTGGATTTACGGAGCTTCTGGTGGTTGAATTGGCGAAATCACCATTAGAAGTAACCGAGAGAATACCGTGTCCTAAAAATCACGAAATATGACACTTTAAGGACATGGTAACGCTATTTTTTTGAGTTAGCGCTCATCAAGAATTGCATGTCCTATAAATGACAAAATTCGTCACTTTTAGGACATACCGATCTCCATCGCCTTTGATTTTGCGATATTTCAGATATACAATGTCCTATATGTGACGAAATATATCACTTTTAGGGCATGATGTGTTTATTGAATATCTTGAAAAATTACAATCCACCGGAAAGTGGTATTTCACCTCTCAGGAGATCATGCACGACCTGAACCTTTCTACTGATGCCGCAAGAGCAGGTTTATATCGACTAAAAAGAGATGGAAAGCTGATTAGTCCAGTTAGCGGGCTATACGTTATTGTAGCTCCTGAACATAAATCATATGGCTCTATTCCAGCTGAGGAATTAATTCCTATTATGATGAAACATCTTGATGCTGAGTACTATATTGCGCTACTCAGCGCAGCAGGATTTTATGGTGCTTCACACCAAAAACCTATGGTTTTTCAAGTTGTCACTAGTAGACGAATTAAGCACTCATTAAAATTTGGCCAGGTCCATATAAAGCTGATCCACAAAAAAGTTTTAACCGATTTACCTATTAAAGACTTTGTTGTTAGTAGTGGTTATTTAAAAGTTGCAACACCTGAATTGATAGCGATCGATTTGCTGAAATTTCCAAAATATGCTGGTGGTATGAATAATATTGCTACTGTCTTATCTGAGCTCATAGAAAGCATTAATGTTCAAAAACTTATAGAGCTTGCTGAAAACATGGGTGAATGTTATCAATTGCAACGCCTAGGCTACATTATAGAAAAAATAGATGTGATGGATGATGATATAAAGAAAACTATTATTGATGCGCTTACAGAATATGTGTCGTCTCACATGAAACCCTATACCCCATTGGCTTCTAACATATCAAGGATTGGCCATCCGCGATGTAGGAAATGGAAAATTATTGAAAATACCGACTTTGAGAGTGATTTATGATTCCAAAAAAATTTATTGAACAATGGCAAAGTTCTGTTAAATGGCGGACACTTCCGCAAATAGAACAGGATTTAGTGATCAGCAGGGCTTTAGTTGATTTATACAATGAACCCTATATAAAAGATGCGCTTGTATTTCGTGGAGGCACTGCGCTTAATAAATTATTCTTAAAACCTCCGGCAAGGTACAGTGAAGACATCGACTTTGTGCAAAAAAGACCAGAGCCTATTGGAAAAACCATTGATTCAATCAGAATGTTGTTAAAGCCATGGTTGGGTGATCCAAAATGGAAAATTACCGAGCGTAGTGCGAAGTTGATTTATAAATATGAGTCCATTAACAAAGTACCCACCAAATTAAAAATTGAAATTAACACAACTGAGCATTTTCAGGTATTGCCTTTGCGTGTAGAAAAATTTGATGTGCAATCTGAATGGTTTAATGGCTCTGCTGATATTATCACTTATGAAATTGATGAACTGTTGGCTACTAAGCTGCGCGCTTTATATCAGCGCCGAAAAGGCCGAGACTTATTTGATGTATGGTATGTGACCAAGCAAGAGTTGATTGACTTAAACAGAGTTTTTGAAATTTATTCTAAATATTGTGCTAATGACAACACTCATATTCGAGGAGAAGATTTTTTAAAGAATTTGGCATTAAAGAAGAATCATCCGGATTTCCAGTCCGATATGAGCTCATTATTAGCTATAGAATTGAATTGGAGCTTTGAAGAATCTTACCAATTCGTTGTAGATAACGTCATTAGCAGGCTACCATAATGCAAAGAATTAAACAGTACAGCGCAATTTCAACCAGCCTCGCGTGCCTGAGCAATGAGAAACTAAAACAGATTTTGGCTGATGCACAACCAATGCATGAAGGTATCGGTGGTAAGTCAGCCTTAATTTCTATTGATGACCCCCCCCCTATTTGTTAAAAAAATATCACTGATTGATCTTGAGCAGTTACCTCAGAATTTCATGTCGACAGCGAATCTTTTTAATCTACCGCTAAGCTATCAATATGGCATTGGCTCTGTAGGATTTCGAGCATGGCGTGAGCTTGCAACTCATGTCATGACGACCAACTGGGTGATCACAGCTAAATGTGCCAATTTCCCCATCATGTATCATTGGCGCATTTTGCCGAGTGGACCAGGTGATAGTAATACCAACTATTGGGCTGACATCGAAAAATACT
>JBDNGR010000328.1:0-10529 GCA_041689165.1 Coxiellaceae bacterium | reverse complement strand
TGACGTCGCATTAGCCCGCTTCGTCAATCACAAAAGCTCGAAAGAGCCCAGCTATTCCTTCGCTTTTGCTCAATCCTCATCGGGCCACTGCTCGCAAGCTGAAACTTAAAACTTCGCATCTTGAGGTACGAGAGGTATATAAGGCTAGCAAATTTTTCCTCTATCGATGATTCTTCTACAGTTGCAAGTGCATTTAAGCTGGCACGTTTCTCAACCAGGATACGTGTCAGTTCCGCATCTGCTGTCGTAACAAGCGGCAGTCTTCGAATTTTTTCAATGAATGAGATCAATCCTCGTTCTGAAAATCCTGGTTTATGCAATACTGAACAGCCCACGAAATTTTCGCCTTCATTTTGTTATCTAATTCAGCTTTAGTGTCTTTGATCAATTTTGCTAAATGTTCTCGCAAGTCTCTAGTCACAAGCAATGGAATACCTTGATTCCAAGCGCTAAGGATATCTAACCTAACTGACTCAGCACTGGATGTTAAACGCAAAGCAAGCCGCGCTAAAATCTCATCCATGAACTGTACTTTTTCATCTTCTTCATAAAGCGTATCTAAAGGCGCAAAAGCTGAAAAGGTACTCCATGATGAGCCGCGTCAAGACAATGCTCATTAAACCAAGCTTGCATAAATATAGCGTCTGGTAGATTTAGTAGTTTTCCTTGCACCTGAATATCAGTTAGAGCAGAAATCGCTGCTGACTCACACTGCAACTCCACTAAGGCTCGCCGCTTTACCTTAAATAACCCCGAATATTCCTCTGGAGAATAACCGGCCTCGATCAAGCCGACTTGATCAGCAGTACTGACAAGCTTAACTTTATTACCTCCGGCTCGAACCAATTGTTCTTTTGTTTTAGACGAATCAGCAGCCCATTGCGCTTGCAGTTTTTGCAACGCGTAGCTGCCTGAAATAAGCTAATCCTAAAGGAATTTCAAAATTCTTGAAAACAACCGACTGTAATTCTTCATTAGTTAATGGCACGCATCTCACGAAAATAGTGCGTCTGAACCGAACGATCATACGATAAGATTAAATGTGGATGAGATGATTTTGTCAGCCTATGAAATCAAATCAAGCGGGAATAGCAGCAAATGAGGATAAAGCAGCACTTTTAACGACCGTTCATTCCGTGTGGAAAGTAACCATTTGTTAAGCAAGCAAAAACTAAGCATGCTCTGAACGCTTCACCCAAAAGTAGATGGGAACGCCTGTAAAATAAAGCAAGACGCCGTAATAAACAATTTCTTGTCCAGCACCAATAATTGCCCAAAAACTATAAGCAAAAGCAATAGCTGCAATAAAACCTGCTTTATAGAAAACCTTACGATCAAATTCTGCAGGAGCTCGTAACAATAATAACAACTCTGCTAATGAAGTATGGATATACGGAATCAAGGCGGCGAAAGTGGCAAGCAAAATAATGAAGGTAAACTCATTAATTAATGAGTCATTGTAACGCAACAATAATAATGCGCTGACGAGCAAGCTCGAAATAATTAAACCTAAAATCGGCGAACCGTTTTTACAGGTTTTTGCAAAAACCTTGGGGAACATGCCATCACGTGCCGCGGCAAGAGGCATCTCTCCTTGCAGCAAGACCCAACCATTCAGCTCGCCGAAAACAGCAATGAGTGCTGCAATCGCTACCCATTTTGCAGCAGTTTCACCAAACACAACTTTAGCGGCGTCTGCATAAGGCGCTGTTGAAAGCGATAACTCAGCAAAAGGAAGAATTCCCATGACTGCAATCGCACTTAAAATATAAAGTAACACCACCAACAAAGTTCCTAAAATAGTCGCTCGTGGAATTAGCTTCGCTGGATCTTCCACGCGTTCGACAGGAATAGTCGCCGACTCAAAACCCGTAAAGGTCCATAAAGTAATCGCACCAGCTGCCAACAAGGCTTTAATATTTGGCTCTCCTGTTACATTGAAGTGCATAAGGTTTTCAGGATGAATATAAAATATGCCAATGAAAGCCATTAAAATTAAAGGTATCAACTTAATAATCGTGGTAACCAATTGCACACCACCTACTAAGCGAATATTACCCATATTGATCAATGTTAAAGCCCAAAGAGCCGCTAAAGCTGTGAGTAAAGCATGCACCGAATTGGTGGCTAAAGACGGGAAAAACAATGCTAAATAACTGACAAACCCCACACTAATGGCAGCATTCCCCACCCAAGTAAACAACCAGTAATTATAAGCAATTTGGAATCCAGTAAAGTCGCCATAGGCCGCTCGACAATAAGCATAGGGACCACCCGGTTTAGTAATACGACGACTTAAGCGTGCATACACTAAGGCGAGAAAAATAATACCGATAGCCGTTAAAATCCAAGCAGCAAGCCCTATCGTGCCAAAAGCCGCAAGTGATGCGGGCATCAAAAATGCACCTGAACCAATCATATTGCCAGCAACTAAGGAGGTTAAGCTTACTAGTCCTAATTTTTTGGGTGTGTTCATAAAAATCTCAGCTCAACAAAAAATCACGTTTTATTTAGTTACATTAAGGAGTGGACACGTTTACGCAAATACCATAACAACATTAACGAAGGAGCCGCTAAAGCCAAAGCAGTCACATAAAATAATGACCAACCATAATGCTCCACAAAAACTGCAGCTACCGGGCCTACAAACACACGGCCTACTGCTGATAAAGCAGTAAATAAAGCAAATTGCGTGGCGGTGAATTGCTTGTTACACAACTCCATCAAAAAGGCGACAAAAGCCACCGAACCTAAAGCACTGCAAAAATTATCGGTAAACAAAGCAATCGCCATCCAAAGATAGCTTTTGCCCACTAGTGCTAGCATCACAAAAAATAGATTGGGCAGCGCTTGTAAGATGCCGAAATACCACAAAGATCGAAACAGACCCAAACGTGAAAACAACAAACCTGCAGCAAGCGTTCCTAAAATACTGCCAGCGATACTGGCAAATTTAGCAATCGCACCGACATCCGTCAGGCTAAAACCTAAGCCACGAATTAAAAAAGGCGTGGTCAGTGATAAACCAAACGAATCTGTTAACTTGTAAATAATAATAAAAATTAGCAACACAAGCGCAGAAGGCCTCTGCATAAACTCGCGAAATGGTTCAATTACTGCAGCTTTCAAGCTCGCAGGCATGACCGTAATTTTAGGTCGAGGTGCCCAACACGTTATTAAGATCTCAGCTGCGAGTAAAGCCGCCATAATCAGATAAGTATTTTGCCAGCCAATATGATCGGCCATAATTAAAGCAATGGCTCCCGAAAGAATCATCGCAGCTCGGTAGCCAATACCATTCATAGAAGAGCCTAAACCATACTCAGGCTCCTCCAACAAATCCGTTCTATAAGCATCAATCGCTACATCTTGGGTCGCTGAAAATGTGGCACTCATTAAAGCTAAGAAAGCCATCCAGCCAGGATATAATTTGGGATCACTAAAGGCGATAGCTACTAAACCCGCCACTAAGGCGATCTGCATTACTAAGATCCATGCACGACGGCGATCCATATTAAAAAAGGTGAAACGATCTAAAAACGGCGCCCATAAGAATTTATAAACATAAGGTTGGCCGACTAAAGTCAGCGCACCGATCGTCAATAAATCAACTCCTGCGGTGGTATACCATGCCTGCAAAGTACTGCCGGTTAACATCAACGGTAAACCGGAAGAAAAACCTAGTAACAGAATAATTAGAAATTTTCTTTCCGTTAGACGGACCAAGGCTTTCATTGCAGGACTTCTCCTTTAATATTATTGTTAAAAAGGGTAACATTACCCGACTTTCATGGCACGCATAAAATTCATATTTACTGAAAATTTATTCAAGGATCTACATGTCAATTAGCGTTTTTGAGCTCTTTTCGATTGGTATCGGACCCTCTAGCTCGCATACAGTAGGTCCAATGCGCGCCGCTCGCCAGTTTATCGTCGACCTTGGCGAAGATTTGAATAAAGTCGCACGAGTTGAAACCCTGCTTCATGGCTCACTGGCTTTTACCGGCAAAGGTCATGGCACCCACAAAGCGATACTAATGGGCCTTGAAGGAGAAACTCCCGAGGGCATTGACCCCGACAGCATTCCCGCGCGCCTGCAGCGCATCGAAGAAGAACAGGAGTTGCAATTACTAGGCACGCAGCTTATTTCATTTCATAACAACAGTGATCTGATTTTTGATTATAAAGAAGAACTTCCCTTTCACCCGAATGGCATGCAATTCAATGCTTTTGCTGCAGATGGGCAATTGATTAAGCATGATATTTATTATTCGATTGGCGGTGGCTTCATTGTTAATGAAGCTCAAGCTAAAGCTGATCAAGCACCTAGCAACAAAGCCCCTGTTAAATATAGATTTAAAATTGCACAAGAATTATTTGCACATTGTGAGCGCGAACAATTACGCGTCAGTGAGCTTATGTTTATTAATGAGCAAGTGTGGCGCAGCCCAGAAGAAATTCGCGCAGGCATTTTAAATATTGCACGCATCATGGAAGAATGCATTAACAAAGGCTGTCATACCGGTGGCATTTTAGAAGGTGGCTTGCAAGTGCGACGCCGCGCCCCTGCTTTATATGAAAAATTATTGTCCCAAGGCAAACCTCATCCACAACATCCGGATGTGATGAATTGGCTTAATGTTTATGCCATGGCTGTTAATGAAGAAAATGCTGCAGGTGGCAGAGTAGTAACAGCACCCACCAATGGCGCAGCCGGTATCATTCCAGCAACTTTAAATTACTATAAACATTTTTGTCCCGAAGCTAATGAAGATGGCGTGGTTGAATTTTTGTTAACAGCAGCCGCCATCGGCATTCTTTACAAGCTTAATGCTTCTATTTCTGGCGCTGAAATGGGCTGCCAAGGTGAAGTCGGTGTAGCCTGCTCAATGGCTGCCGGTGCTTTAGCTGCGGTACTTGGCGGCACTTTATTACAAGTAGAAAATGCTGCAGAAATTGGTATGGAACATAATTTGGGACTAACTTGCGATCCCGTAAATGGCCTTGTGCAAATCCCTTGTATTGAGCGTAATGCGATGGGGACTGTAAAAGCCGTTAATGCAGCACGCTTGGCTCTCGCCGAGAATACTAAAAATAAAGTTTCTTTAGACATGGTGATCAACACCATGCGCGAAATCGGTCACAACATGAATAGCATTTACAAAGAAACCTCTAAAGGTGGTTTAGCTGTAAACGTACCTGCGTGCTAAACAGTGGACATAATTGAAGCTGTTTTACAGCACGATCTAGAACAAATTATAAAACTGTTAGCAGAGGGGATCGATCCTAATGCCTGTGATGATAAAGCAGCTATTACGCCTTTACATTATGCGGCACAACAAAATTTTTTAGAAGCTATTCCCCACCTAATTACTGCAGGAGCAAAGCTAGATGCGATCAGCTGGCCAGATGGTGAGACGCCACTTAAAATTGCGCAAATAAATGGTCATCAACAAATGGTCAGCTTACTAGCGCATTATCTACAAAATAAGTCGCAGGGAGAAAATCACTAGCCAGGCTCTTTCAAACCAATTCGTTTAACATTCTTCATGAAGTGACTACTCATAACCAAACGAACCAGCTCTGCTCTACTTCGAGCTTTAGTTTTGACCTTCATGTTTTTAACATAGTACTCTATAGTTCGAGAAGATAAATTAAGCTTCGAACCCGATTCCTTCATGGTTTTACCTTCCATTAAGAGCAACATGCACTGACTCTCACGTCGCGTGAAATAGATAGCATGCAGCACCCCACCCAAATACACACGCAACTCCTTCTTTTTAGCTTGACGATGATAAGACTCAACCGAAGGTTCTTCAACCTGCAAAGGTTTTTTAATATTCGTAAATACACACGGATAAGAACTATCTTTTTTATTTAATACTTCTTTCAATACTTGGTCCCAATACATAGTCTTCTCCTTATGCGCGAAGCAAAACTACCATCCTAAAATTGCAATAAACGCGAGGGTTTATTGCTGCCTATAATTTCCCACCCACGACCGGTGAGTTGAAGCAGTTTATATAAGGATATGCGGCGCAGAAATACCGTGTTTTTGAAAATAATTTATGAATAGAACTAGAAGACAAAGGGCCAATACAGACCGGCCCTTGTAATGAATTTACTTAACCACGCCGGCAAGGTTTATAACCGCGACGAGCATCCTCGAGACGGCGGGCTTCAGCAGCTGTTACTTTACTCGCCAATTTTGACTCTGAGCCGGCTGGTACACTAGGAGTTGTTGTATTAGTATCCCTTGCAGCAACCAAACCAGATAACCTTCTTGGTGTTATGCCTCTTAACTCCGTACCTGCATTTTCATTCGACTTAGCATTTTAACACTCCCAATATAATCATGTTATTCAAACAAAGGGGCAACAGATTAATAAGCCGGGAGAGCTTAGAAAATAGCATTTCGATCAAATCTATAAATTTAGCACAACCTAATGTTTGTTCTGCTTAAGAGATTATTAAGAGCGCGTGGAATTGATATTTACCCTACTTCTTCGCTAATTCAATAAGGAAATGCACCACCGCTACTTAAGCTAAGATCCTAGGTGTTGAAACTGGGAAAAATAACTTAGGTGGGTGGGTGGTGCATGAGAAAGAAAAGGTCCTTTTCTCACTTGTCATTGGACGAGAGAGAACAAATTTTTGTCCCTATTTGACGCCGTATATTAAGGTGGATGAGTCCATTTCATTAACATCTGATAATGATTCTGCTCACAATTTTGAATTAACCACGGTCCTGTAGGGGCAGGCCCCCGTGCCTGCCCTCTTTCAGTTGGGTGTATGTTTGATAAATAACATCAATGCCTAATGCACGGGCGGCCCTGTGTGCCTGTGTGGTAAGCGGCATTGATGTGCCATCGAGAGGGCAACCACCCAATATCCACACAAGTATTGCCCCCTAGCTCAAGCTACGCAACGACGTATAAAGCTTTCAGATATTCAGTTTCGGGGATCGACAAGTGAACAGGATGATCGACAGCCTGATGACCACGCGCCAACAATCTCAAGGAGCGATTTTGCTGCAAGCCAACACTGCGAATAATATTAATTAATTCTGCTTCAGCTAAATGCTGCGAGCAAGAAGCCGTAACCAGTAAACCATTTTCAGCCAAAAGCTTTAATGCCAAATCATTGATATGGAAATAAGCTTTTAGCCCTTCTTTACTATCTTTACGTTTTTTAATGAAGGCTGGCGGATCAACAATAATCACCTCAAATTTCTCATTAGCCTTGACCAAACTCTTTAAAGCCCCGAAAGCATCATCGCTTAATATTTTCAATTTCTCACTTACACCATTCAATTCCGCATTCCGCCGCTGCTGTGCCATAGCTGGAGCAGAGCTATCAATACTAACGACCTCACTAGCGCCGGCATCTAGCATTTGAAGACCCCAAGCGCCCAAGTAACTAAACACATCCAGGACACGCTTACCAGCCACATAATTTCGTAAGCGTGCTCTATTGTCACGATGATCATAGAACCAAGCGGTTTTTTGGCCGCTTAACAACGGCGCCACAAATCGCACACCATTTTCTTCAAGCTCGATGAATTCAGGTGCCTCACCAAACGCCACCTCAACATAGGAATCTAAATTCTCGATCGCACGCGCGCCACTATCATTACGCCAAACGACAACCTTCGGATCTAATTCTTGTATTAAAGCTTGCAGTAAAGTCTCTTTTAAAACTTCCATCCCCGCCGTCGTAATTTGTACAACTAAGATATCATTAAATCGATCTATCACGACGCCAGGCAACAGATCACTTTCACCGTAAACTAGTCGGTAATAGGGTTTAGCGAAAAGTCGCTGGCGTAGATCATTGGCCTCACGAATTCTTTCTCTGAAGAAATCAATATCAATAAGTTGTTCTTCATCCGAAGTTAATAAGCGCACGCAAAGTAAAGTATTAGGGTTGATGTAGCCCAAACCTAAACACTTACCAGAATAACTGAATAGCTTAACTAACTCACCTGGCTGAAAATTCTTCAAGGGTGATTTTTGTGTATCCACTTCATTACTGTAAACCCAACAATGGCCGGCGCGCAAACGGCGCTCTTCATTTTTTTTAAGATATAAAGATGGGTATGTCATGGCTCGGCTCCTGGCTACTGCTCAAAAGCCCAAGAGTATACCCTGCTCCTGCCAAAGCACTAGCTATATGCAATAATTCATCTTATTTATAATTTCTTATTTTAATTCGATAATTATCTAACTATAGTGCCTGCTCCTAAAGCAATTTCAAAGGAGCGCTCTCGTGAACAAGATTAGATCTGTGAGTCATTTTTTCAGACTACTGTTTCAAGCCCTTTTCCTCATGAAGCCTTGCTCGGTGTACTTCTTAGCTTTCAGCATGGCTATGGTCACGGTGTGCTGAGCATCACATTTAATGAGGGCTTTGGCACCCTTCTGATCGCCTCAATAATCATTCTCGTTTCTTGGATCATGGCAGAGGGCTGCAAATTACGTGAAGAACAACGACTAACAATTTAGGAACTGTCCCGGTTGTTTACTGCTTAATTGAGCGATATAGCCGAATTTTTTCGGCTGTTTTACAAATATAATTTACTTATCTTGAAATGAAAACTCAAGCTACCTAGTATGTAAATGAACATGTTGTTCAATGCAAAAAGTACTTAACCCATAATATTTTGACCGACTCATCTCAACTTCAAACTGAATATATTTGCACCACCTTCGCTACTGATTTGAGTCTAATGAGGTTTACTAACATTTCATATAGGAGCCTATAATGAATATTATTCAATTATTAAAAAAAGATCATGCTGAGTTAGAAGCTGTTATGGATAAGCTTGTTAAGCTTAAAAATCACGAGAGCGATTCGGCACAAAAGTTATTCGATCAGTTTAAAAAGTTATTTTACACTCACGACAAAGTGGAGGATAAGATTATATATCCTGCACTTATTGACAATAAAGAGTTACGCCCTATCGTGCTGAAAGGTTATCAGGCACATCATGTTGTTGAGCTAGGAATTCTAGAGCTCAAGTTACTCCCATTCAGCAGTGAAAATTGGGGCCCCAAGTTTGCCGTAGTTCGTGACTGCATTATCACTCATGCAGGAGAAGAGGAGGAACTTCTCTTCCCTGAAATGAGCAAACTACTTGATGCAAAAAAATTGCGTGAACTTGCTGAGCAAGCTGAACTACAAAGAGGCTATGCGGCTGCATAACAATGCATGCTAATTTTTCATATGGAATTTAAAAGGAAGCATCTCAGTAAATGGGATGCTTTCTATATGCCCCTCATTACTGTGCATATGCACCACTGTATTACTATCACAAAATTCAGAAATGATTTGTCGGCAATTGCCACACGGAAAACAATGCCCTTCCCCGCTAGAAACTAAAACAAGCTCTGCTATTTTTCGCTCGCCCGCGACCACCATGGCACCAATTGCCACACTCTCTGCACACAGCGTCGAATGAAAGGCTACGTTTTCTACATTAGTTCCAACAAAAACCTTGCCCGTATCACTCACCACACAGCAACCGACCTGAAAATTAGAATAAGGTGCGTAAGCATTCTGCATAGCGGCTACTGCTTTCTTTATCAACTCTAAAATAGCTTCTTTAATCTTTTTATCCTTTGCTTGTGATCAAGCTTTATTTAGCTTTACTCTCTGAACTACAACTTGACAACCAACCAACAGCTCCTTATATAGGGTGAACATAACAAGGATGTATTGGTGATTATTTTATTTCGAAACCCAAGTCTGGTATGTAGCGTCTGCGGCCTAGCCTTTCTTCTATTACCACAGGGCTGCGCTAAGACATTCTCCTACAACCCTCTGCCGAGTCAACTTGAAAATAAAGCCCAAACACCGGGCTTTCCTAATGTCAGAGCCGGGGGTGATACACCCAGTACCGCCCTAACCAACAGCGCAAAGCTCTCAGTGCGACAAGGAGAGATTGCCAACCATGGCAAGCCTCTTCCTGAAGTAACAGGCCTTGCTTTATCTGGCGGCGAGCAAGATGGCGCTTTTGGCGCAGGGCTCTTGTGTGGCTGGAAGTGCATCAGGCAATTCAATGCGCAACGTTTAGTGATCTAGGACTGGGGGCCATTGCAACTAAAGCTACACCAGAAGCTTTAGCCTTATTCCGCTATGCAAAAGTTATTCGAGCGCGTACACCCTAGGCCGCTCTGGTTATCCTTGGCAGCACTACCCTCGTGGTTTCTACCCCTGACAATTAGCTACACAACCTGCCAATATACAGCCAGCCTTGTATGGCCAAAACAACCGCGGGCAGGGTTTTAAGTCTTACGCACAACAATACAGGTGCGCATAAGATGTAACACTGCAGGAAGGACATAATCATGGTTTATATACCCATCGCACCTCAAGATGCGAGTTGTTAGTTCCATCTTGAGGTCGCATTAGCCCGCTTCCTCAATCACAAAAGCTCGAAAGAGCCCAACTATTCCTTCGCTTTTGCTCAATCCTCATCGGGCTACTGCTCGCAAGCTGAAACTTAAAACTTCGCATCTTGAGGTGCG
>JBDNGR010000327.1:0-5433 GCA_041689165.1 Coxiellaceae bacterium | reverse complement strand
ATACGACTTCAACTTCTGCATCCTTTATTTCTGGAATGGCCAAGATCTTAGCCTTAACATCACCGGCAATCACAGGCCCCATACCACAACCGGGTGCGGTTAAGGTCATGACTATTTTTACTAAGTGACTGCCCTCAGGGGCTTCACTAATTTCACAGCTGTAAATCAAACCTAATTCAACAATATTGACGGGGATTTCTGGGTCATAGCAAGTTTTGAGTTGTGCCCAAACTTTTTCTTCCAACGTAGCATCCGGCGGTAAATCTTCTAAATTATTTTTGGGAGTCTTGCCCAAAGCATCGGCATCTTTATTATCCACTCGCGCTAAATTACCATACACATTTAAGGTGTAAGTATCACCCAAATCTTGAAAGATAGTCACTTCAGTGCCTTGATGCAACATCATCCGCGCGCCCGATGGCACCATGTAGGCGACACAATCACGATTGAGGATAACGACTTCTTTTTCACTCATGGTCTTTTTTCTTCAAATTAAAGCTTTCACCACAGCCGCATAGACTCTCCGCGTTCGGATTATTGAATACCAACTGCTGCTGCCCTAAACCTTTATCTTTCAAATCAATCACCGTGCCTTTTAAGGAGTCAATACTTTCTTTAGGGACATAGACTTGAATATCATCAGCTACAATAGGCACATCCTCAGGATTAGCTACTTTAACCACTTCAGGCACATACATTAAACCTGAGCAGCCAGTTTCTTTAACCGCTAAGCGAAAGCCTATTGCACCGGGATTGCGTTGCATAATTTTTTGGATATGAACATGCGCTGCGGGTGTTATCGTAATCATAATTATCCCTCAGTTATTCAGTAGAAATCGGTTTATCATCAGATGCATCTATCGCCGCGATCAGCGTATGCCAACATAAAGAGGCACATTTCACGCGTGCTGGAAATTCAGAAACACCGGCTAAAGCTTTTAACTTAGCCACATGATCCAAACTGTCCGCATCAGCATGCCCTGTGACCACATTATGGAATTCATTAAAAAGCGTATGTACTTCTGCGAGTGTTTTACCTTGCAAAACCTCTGTCATCAACGAAGCGGATGCGACTGAAATCGCACAACCACTACCGGTGAATTGTACTTTATCGATATGATCATCCTGAGTATGCACATACAATGTTAGCTTATCACCACACAAAGGATTGAAACCTTGTTTGATATGGTTCGCCGTTGCTAGCTCACCAAAATTACGTGGTTTACGCCCATGATCAATGATTAATTCTTGATATAACTCGCGTAATTCAGACATTTATACCTCTAGGCACTCATAAATAATTCATTGACCTTCAAGAGTCCTTGGAGCAGCGCGTCCACATCAGCTCGATTGTTATAGATAGCAAAACTCGCTCGTGCAGTAGCAGGAACTCCGAAGCGTTCAATTAATGGCATCGCACAATGATGACCGGCACGAATTGCCACACCTTCTAAGTCTAAGACAGTGGCGATATCATGCGGATGGGCCGCTGCCATCACAAATGAAATCACGCTCAATTTATGAGGCGCTGTGCCTATCATTTTCAAACCAGCGATCTGCGATAAAGCATCAGTGGCATATTGGAGTAAATCTTGTTCATGCTGCTGAATTTCACTGAGATTCCATTGCTGCAAATAACGTAGCGCCGCTCCTAAACCCACCACACCCGCCATATTAGGTGTGCCTGCTTCGAATTTGTATGGCAGCACATTGAAGGTGGTTTTAGTGAAACTCACTTCACGAATCATGTCGCCGCCACCTTGATAAGGCGGCATTTGCTCTAAGTATTGAGTTTTTCCATACAACACACCAACACCGGTGGGCCCATAAATTTTATGCGCTGAAAAAACATAAAAGTCACAATCGAGTGCTTGCACATCGACCGACATATGTCCTACTGCTTGCGCGCCATCCAGCAATACCGGGACTTGATGTTGATGCGCCAAGCTAATCATTTTTTCAACGGGATTAATAGTACCCAACACATTAGACGCGTGTGCAATAGCCACTAACTTTGTCCGTTTATTTAATAGCTCAGCAAAATGAGTCAAGTCCAATTCACCACTATCGGTCACACGAATCACGCGTAAATGCGCAGCCTTTTGTTGGCACAGCAATTGCCAAGGCACAATATTAGAATGATGTTCCATTTCACTGATGATGATTTCATCATCAGCTTGAATCGCAAGCGCTCCAAAACTACTAGCTACTAAGTTAATCGCATCCGTAGTACCTTTGGTAAAAATAATTTCATGCGTATGTGCGGCATTGATAAGATCTTTAACTTGAGTTCGCACAGCTTCATATGCTCGAGTGGCACGTTCGCCAAGCTCGTATACACCACGATGCACATTGGCATTATCTTGTGTGTAGTAATAGTCCATCGCTTGCAGCACCGCTGTAGGCTTTTGCGTGGTCGCCGCATTATCTAAATAGATTAAAGGCTTGCCGCGGTTTGACGCTTGGAAAATGGGGAAGTCTGCTCTACATGCGTTCATAGGCTTAGTCATTTTGGCAGCCCCCACAACATTCGGCATTACTTAAACTATTAACAATGGCTTCTTTGAAATAATGCTGCAAATTTGGATTAGCCATATTATCTAGAATTTCTACTGCAAAAGCGCAGGTCATGATGTGTTGTGCCTGCGCTAGCGGCAAACCACGTGAGCGCATGTAAAACAAAGCATTTTGATCGAGCTGCCCTACCGTAGATCCGTGGCTACACTTCACATCATCGGCATAAATTTCAAGCTCAGGTTTAGCATCGACTTCAGCTTTCGACGAAAGTAGTAAGTTTTGGTTCGATTGTTGTGCGGCCGTCTTTTGCGCATCCTTTTGCACCACTACACGACCTTTAAATACCGTTTTTGCAGAGTCAGCCGCAATGGTTTTATACACTTGCTTGCTCGTGCAATGTGGACTTGTATGCTCCACTTGTACATGATGCGCAATCACTTGCTTAGTTTTAGCATAGACAAAAGCACGTAATTCACAGCTGGCGTTAGCTCCATTTAATTCAAGCCTAAGCTGATCGAGCGAAGTTTTAGCCCCCAATGAAACTACCGTTGATTTAAAATCAGAGTCACGTGCCTGAGTGATTTCAAATTCAGCTGAGTGGACTACCTCAGCACTTTCTTGCTGCAGTTTATAATAATCGAGCTTCGCATTAGCTTCTAAGTAAATGATGTGCTTGGCTCGATGCTTAGCCCCAGTTGAACGATATTCTTCCAAAAGTTGTAAACAAGCACCCTCTTCGAGATAAATAAGATGCGTGAGATCAGCTTCTTTTTCACCATTAAAAAGTAGCTGCAAGAGACCGGCAACTTGAGTGTTTTTCGGTACATAGCAGAATAAGCCGGCGAGTGATGTTAGCTCGAGATTTAGGCGTTTGAACAAATCTGCATAATTAGTTTGTGCCGTTTTGATATCACTGATAATGACATCTTCAGGCAAATCGTCGATTTGTGAATCATCCAGTGACAAATAATCATTCACGAAAACTAATCGATTATTTTGGTCTGTACAAAATGTATTATTTGTTTGCTCTGCTGTCATCATGAAGTTTTTGTCTCTTCGTTCAATAACCAACCATAACCTTTTTCTTCTAGTTCTAAAGCGAGATTCTTGTCACCTGACTTAATGATCTTGCCGTTTGCTAATACATGTACATAATCTGGCGTGATATAGCTCAACAGACGTTGATAATGCGTTACCATTAAAATGGAGCGATTCTGATTCCGCATAGAGTTAACACCACTTGCAACACTTTGCAGCGCATCAATATCAAGACCGGAATCCGTTTCATCTAGAATAGCTAGTTGGGGCTCTAAAACTAACATCTGCAGAATTTCATTCCGCTTCTTTTCGCCACCAGAAAAACTTTCATTCAAGGAGCGTTTTAAAAATTTTTCATCCATCTGCACTAATTTAACTTTAGTTTTCACGAGATTCATAAAGTCCACTGCATCTAATTCAGGCTGAGCTTTGCTGCGCTGAATGCTGTTATAAGCCGTGCGCAGAAAATACAGATTATTCACCCCAGGAATTTCCACGGGATATTGGAAAGCCAAAAATACGCCTGCGGCCGCACGTTCTTCAGGTTCCATGCTTAACAAATCTTTGCCTTGAAATTCTACTTCACCTTGGGTGATTTGGTATTCCGGGCGCCCCGCCAACACACTTGATAATGTGCTTTTACCCGAACCATTTGGCCCCATGATGGCATGCACTTCACCGGCATTAACCGTTAAGTTAATGCCTTTCAATATTTCTGTGCCATTCACTGCAACATGCAGATTTTTTATATTTAACATTGCTTTCATCCCACACTTCCTTCCAAACTCACTTCTAATAATTTTTGTGCCTCTACCGCAAATTCCATCGGTAATTCCTTAAAGACCGATTTGCAGAATCCATTCACAATCATCGCCACTGCATCTTCTGTTGAGATACCACGTTGGCGACAATAAAATAATTGATCCTCACTAATTTTCGACGTAGTGGCTTCATGCTCAATTTGCGCACTCTGATTTCGCACTTGAATATGCGGGTAGGTATGTGCGCCACATTTATCTTTAATCAACAGAGAATCACATTGCGTATAATTACGCGCATTTTCAGCGGTGGGCGCCACTCGCACCAAACCACGATAAGTGTTTTGCCCAAAGCCTGCCGAAATTCCTTTCGAAATAATTGTACTACTGGTGTTCTTGCCAATATGGATCATCTTGGTACCAGTATCAGCTTGCTGATAATGATTGGTTAAAGCCACGGAATAGAATTCACCGACTGAGTCATCACCCTGCAAAATGACACTGGGATACTTCCAAGTAATTGCAGAACCTGTCTCCACTTGTGTCCAAGAAATTTTAGAACGTGCACCACGGCAAGCACCACGTTTGGTCACGAAATTATAAATACCGCCCTTGCCTTCTTCATCACCGGGGTACCAATTCTGTACTGTCGCATATTTAATTTGTGCGTCTTTTAGAGCAACTAATTCAACCACGGCCGCGTGTAATTGGTTCTCATCGCGCATGGGTGCCGTACAACCTTCGAGATAGCTGACATGACTGCTTTCATCAGCAACTATTAAAGTGCGTTCAAATTGACCGGTGTTGGCTGAATTAATGCGAAAATAGGTAGATAATTCCATCGGGCAGCGCACACCCTTTGGAATATAAACAAAGGAGCCATCGCTAAACACCGCCGAATTTAAAGCCGCGTAAAAATTATCGCGATAAGGCACTACTGTTCCCAAATACTGCTTAATTAATTCAGGGTATTTGTGCACCGCTTCAGAAAAAGAACAAAAAATAACACCCGCTTCCGCTAGCTTTTCTTTAAAGGTGGTTGCCACTGAAACACTATCGAATACCGCATCGACCGCGATGCCTTGCAACATCATTTGTTCATACAAAGGAATGCCGAGTT
>JBDNGR010000326.1:0-3334 GCA_041689165.1 Coxiellaceae bacterium | reverse complement strand
TGAGCAAAAAAAGGATTTGAAATTTTTTTCAGATATATTGAAAAGAAACATTAATTCGCAGCATTCAAATTTATATCCACCTGGAAATCAGGCCAGGTTGTTGCTGGTTTTTCGTATTTTGCGGCTCTTAACCATAACATTTTCTGTGATTGCTTTAAGCTCATTGGCGCTGGGTATTACACTTTCACAACTCAGCATTATAAGTTCAGCGACCCAAGTAGTTTTGATGGCTTGTTGTGTAGGTAGCTGTTCTTTATTTGGCTTGGGTACAGCTTTCACACTTGTTACTAACGCCATCTTGAATTTAAAATCACAAACTATATATGTAGATCGGGAGTTGCCTGAAACATCACCACTAAGGCAAGAATGTCAAATTCTCCCTCCCTGTAAGCTGAGTGGCGAAAAGCTTAGCAGTGGTGCGCCAGGAATTGCCCGACCGATAGCTGCTGCTAGTACATCTAGGCGCGGTTTTATACCGGCCCCTCCAAGCGTCTCGCGCCGGATAGTTCGCAGTAGCTCGCTATGGCAGCAACCAACAGCAGAGCGCATAGGTGCTTCGAGCGATACTACTAGCCCCTCGGAACCGCCACGCATGAGCGCTTAAGAGGGTGGTCGGAGCTAGGATGATTGAAGCTAAATAGCAGGGCATGTTCCGCTACCTAGGGTTCTTCATTTGCTTAGGGCCTGCTGACCTTTAGTTTTCTGGCTTTAAATTGAGTATGATCCCCCCAGTTGGTGCTTGTTTTCGTTAAATAGTGCTAATATTAGGCCTCGAACGAGCGTCAATTTGTTCTAAACCATCTCAGTTTAGGCATGAGAAAATAAAGGTCAGCAGGCCCTAGGAAATCCTATGTTTAGTTCCTTAGTTTTCAGTATTGGTTTGCGCTATACACGTGCTAAACGCCGTAATCATTTCATCTCTTTTATTTCGCTGATTTCGATGTTGGGCATTGCCTTGGGTGTGGCGGTTTTAATTACTGTCTTGTCGGTCATGAATGGCTTTGATACAGAAATCCACCAACGATTTTTTGCAGTGGCTCCACAAGTTACTTTACTCACGCAACAAGATTTAAGTGAGTCTTGGCAGGATGTATCGCAGCGCATCGCAGCAACACCGGGTGTTAAGAATGAATCTCCCTATATCAACGGGAAAGGCATGTTAAGTTACGCAGGACAAGTTGCTGGTGTGAGCATCATGGGTATTGACCCAAAAAAAGAATCCAATACTTCCCAGTTAGCTAAAAAAATGTTGCTCGGAGAGCTCTCAAGGCTCACGGTTGGTACGTTTAATATGCTAGTGGGTGAGCAACTGGCTCTGGATCTCAATTTGAATGTGGGTGATCAGGTGGTTCTTTTGACGCCACAGGCTTCGCGAACACCGTTCGGTATTATGCCTCGTTACAAACGCTTTACAGTTTCTGGAATATTTCGAATTGGTAATGGTTTTGGATTTGATAATGGTTTGGCGTATATCAATCTTGAGGATGCGCATCGACTGTTTAAGGGCGCTCAAGTGGTGAGTGGTTTTCATATTAGCCTTGATAACTTGTACGACGCGGCATGGGTTTCAGATGAATTGCAGGCGAGCTTAGGTGAGCGATTTGTTGCAACTAACTGGATGGAGCAATTTGGTGCCTTTTTTAGCGCACTGGCGATGGAAAAAACCATGATGTTTTTCATTTTGTTGCTAATTATAGCGGTCGCGGCGTTTAATTTGGTCGCAAGTCTCGTCATGATGGTGAATGATAAACAATCTGAAATTGCTATTTTGCGAACTATGGGTTTAAGCCGTCATCAAATAATGTTTATTTTTATTATTCAAGGTGGGCTCATTGGCTTGTCTGGTTCATTGATCGGTTTAATCAGTGGAACTATTTTGGCGCTTAATGCGACAGCGATAGTCGACTTCATTCAGCAAATCTTTGATGTGCAATTGATTTCTTCATCAGTTTATTATGTTGATTATTTGCCTTCGCGTATCGAGTGGAGTGATTTGTTAACGACGATTCTGGTTTCATTATTAATGAGCCTAATGGCGACTCTATATCCCGCTTATCGTGCTTCACGTACGCAGCCAGCTGAGGTTTTGCGTTATGAGTAATAAAATTGTTTTAAGTTGTCAGAATCTTACTAAGTCTTATCAAGAGGGTGATTCTGAATTAGTTATTTTTCAGCAACTGAATTTAGCTGTAAAAGCTGGTGAGCTAGTGGCAATTATGGGGGCTTCTGGTGCGGGTAAGTCTACGTTACTGCATCTATTGGGCGGATTGGATCAACCAACACATGGCGAAGTCTTTATTGCTGATAAAAATCTAAATGCCCTAAGCGAAAGAGAAATGGATGAGTTACATAACCAAAGCTTGGGTTTCATCTATCAGTTTCACCATCTTTTGCCTGAATTTAATGCTTGGGAAAATGTGGCTATGCCACTATGGATTAGAGGAGTAGAGCGAGCGGAGGCTAAAGCCCAAGCTTTGGGTTTATTGGCAAAAATAGGTTTAAGCTCACGCCAGCAACATCGTGTGGCTGAACTTTCGGGGGGCGAACGGCAGCGAGTGGCGATTGCTCGTGCTTTAGTAACGCAACCGGCTTGTGTCTTAGCTGATGAACCGACTGGCAACTTGGATGAGGCAAATGCTGATCAGGTGTTCGACGTAATGTTAAATTTGAATCGAGAATTGGGTACAAGTTTCGTCATCGTGACTCACAACGAACGTTTAGCCAATAAAATGGACCGAATATTAGTGCTCGAGCGTGGGGGCTTGCAGTGTAGCTTGGGCTAAGCTTGCGAGTCCGCGAGCATGCGCGGCCCAACATCCGATAATGATCGTGCTCGCGATACCTTAAAAACTCGGGTATCCGAATATTGGGCAGCAGCATTGGATGATCTTGGTTTCGTTTGTGTTGCTCAATGATCAAGCATTATTGTGATAAATAATAATATTCTGACAGGAAAATACATCGGATGTTGGGGTGGTTGTCCTCTCAACTGCACATCAATGCCGTTACCACACATGCACCCAACTGAAAGAGGGTAGGCACGGGGGCCTGCCCCTACAAGACCGTGGTTAATTCAGAGCGCGCGCCCAACAGCCTATTAACAATTGGCATTCAATTACGATGAGCTAGTACTATCAGTACTCGCACTTGAAGTAGTATTAGGAGGAGTTAAGCTTGCGCCAGGTGCTTTAGCGCAGGTGCCAACTGGAACATAGATCCATTCATTAGGATCGCTATTAGTAGCAGATTGACCAGCGCAAGCATGCGCAGAAGTGCCACAGTCATTTTTGCCGGCTTTAGCAATACCATAACATTTTTCCATTGGAGTAGCGGC
>JBDNGR010000325.1:0-6095 GCA_041689165.1 Coxiellaceae bacterium | reverse complement strand
ATGGTCAGGGGTACCAAGATTAACTAGCAAAATGCCTTTTTTCTTCATTATCAATCACTCAACGAAAAGATTAAATTGTGAGATATTCTAGTTTAATTTCATCAAATTCGCTAATGAAGAACTGTAAATTCCAACCAAATTTATATCACAACGTTCCCTCATGAAGTTTCTTAAACGTTTGGCCGGCTTGTTTGCGTATCGCTTTTCGCTTTTCTTCTGTCATTTTATTCCACGTTGCAAATAGGCAAGGCATACGTTGATTGACGTGCAGTTTATGTTCATTGCGCACAATGAAATCCCAATACAACGCATTAAATGGACATGCTTTTTCACCCGCGGTTATTTCAGGGTCATAATGTCACGATTGACAGTAGTTACTCATACGATTGATATATCTACCCGAGGCTGCATAGGGTTTTCTACCGACTATTCCACCGTCGCCATACAATGCCATTCCCAATGTATTAGGCAGCTCTACCCATTCATACGCATCTGCATAAACCAACAAATACCATTCGCATACTTCAACTGGATTAATAGCCGCTAATAATGCAAAGTTACCCGTCACCATTAAGCGCTGAATATGATGTGTATACCCATCGCACCTCAAGATGCGAGTTGTAACTTGCATCTTGACCTCGCATTAGCCCACTTCCTCAATCGCAAAAGCTCGAAAGAGCCCAGCTATTCCTTCGCTTTTACTCAATCGTCATCTGGCCACTGCTCGCAAGCTGAAACTTAAAACTTCGCATCTTGAGCTACGATGGGTATAGATAACGAACCAGCCTGTGCCATTGATTGATCATCTAGTTAAGTGCCGTTCCAATCAGTGAGCTCGGAGGCACTTGTGGCACATGATAAAAATAAATAAGAAGATTGTGGCGACTGTTTAAAACAGTCTTGGACTAAAATTAACAATCCATGCCGTTCCTTTTTTCGATGCATAGCGCTTAGTGTAGTACGTAAATAAATCATAGCTAATAGTGCGTGTTTGACAGAAAGTTCTTTTGCTTTCATGACCGACTTCCCACTCCAGAATTATCGCTTGCCAATAGCTTCGCTTCTCTTCTTTGCTCATGATCGATAAATCTTTTTGCATATTAATAACCTCCTAATCCAAGGATCACAACCATGCAGCGCTCATTTCTTTATTGACAGGGGCGGTTTATTTAGCGCTTAGTTCGCAACTCTTAGCTCAGTCTTTTTTATCCTATTTATGCAACAACGCCAATAAAAAAAGGGGCTTTCGCCCCTTTCTTTCTAATTCAATCCAGACTTTTACATAGCAAAAGTATAGGCTACACCCATTGTGTAAATGTTTTGATTAGGACTGTAAGTTTCACCATTGCTTTGGCGACCTAAGATCAACACGTATTGAGCGTTTAGATTCCAGTCTTGCGCAAATTCATAACCTAAACCTGCTGCAAACAGTGGTCTAAAGCTACCATTAGTACCTGTTGCAACGCTGGTTGGGAAAGCAAATGCCGTATCACTCGAAACCTTAGTCTGGGTATAAGCTAAACCAAACTTACCAAATACATTGAAACTCTCATATAAAGGCATAGTAGCTTTAGCTGCGGCATAAAGATCCCAAGTCTTGAAAGTATCTGTAGCAGGGATCACGTTATCATAATATTTGGTATTAGTTGGCAGCCAAAAACCACCCACTTCTAAGGCTAAATATTGATTGAAAGAGAAGCCAACATCAGCCCCTAGAGCAAAACTTCCTGTGCTACCAGCAGAATTCCATGAAGCAGCTGCACTAGCCAAGCCTAATTGGTTCTTCCAATCTAGTTGATCCCAACCAGCATTTACACCAACATATAGACCAGCTTGATCATCAGAAGCCATAGCTGCTGCAGGAACGCTATAGTTAGAAGCACCACCAGCAAGAGCAGATGTAGAAACCACGGCAAGCGTAGCCAGCATTGTAAGTTTTTTCAGTGACATTTAAATTTCCCTGTTTAATTTAACATATATTTATAGCTCCCGTTGCAGGCAACTGGGACAGTTCACGCATACTAGCGCGTGGATTGTATAGAATGCAAAGGCTTAAATGCAATTTTTCGAACATATAACAGCTAAAATCAACTAAATGGAAGTTTAGGCATAGTGGCCCCCATTATACACCCATCGCACCTCAAGATGCGAAGCTAGGCTTCCACCTTAAGTTGAAGTTGAAACCCTAGCTTCGCATCTTGAGCTACGATGGGTGTATAGAAAAAAGGGGGGAAATTGGAGGCAAAAAAAAGGAGGCTAAAAGCCTCCTTTTTCAAACAGAACTTATATCTTACATAGCGAAAGTATAAGCTACACCCAATGTGTAAATGTTTTGGTTAGGGCTATCAGTCTTCCCGTTGCTTTGACGACCTAGGATCAACGCGTATTGAGCGTTAACGTTCCAGTCTTGAGCAAAGTCATAACCTAAACCAGCTGCAAACAATGGTCTCCAAGTAGCGTTAGTACCTGTAGAAACAGGGTTTTGGAAAGTAGGGCCACTGCTTACGTCAGTATGAGTGTAAGCAACGCCAACTTTACCAAATGCATTAACTTCATCATACAAGGGCACAGTACCTTTACCAGCTAGGTATAGGTCCCAAGTCTTTAATGTACTTGTAGTTGTGTTAGTGTATTTAGCGTTGTTTGGAAGCCAGAAGCCACCAAATTCTAGAGCTAAGTATTGGTTAAACGAGTAACCAACATCAGCACCTACAGCGAAACTACCGCTTTTACCAGCAGAGTTCCAGCTACCATCAGTAGCAGTACCTAATTGGTTTTTCCAGTCCATTTGGTCCCAACCTGCGTTAACACCAACATACATACCAACTTGGTCATCTGCAGCCATAGACGCTGCTGGAGCGCTATAGTTAGAAGCACCACCAGCAAGAGCAGAAGTAGAAACTACACCTGCTGCTGCAAGAATAAGAAGTTTTTTTACCGACATTTAAATCCCCTATTTTTCAGTCAAAAATTATTGAGTAACAGCTAACACGAGGATTTTATCCAAAATCTTGTATTAAATGCAACCCCTTTATGCCAGGGTTTAGGATATTCTAAACCGCCAGCTCGCACAGAATAGCGAATCAAAACTAATTAAACAAGTTTTTTTTACAGAGTGCTTTTATGCCTAAAAATAGTACTGGGAGCTGCTTCTATTTTAAGCTGTTGCTGCTTTCTACTTCAGCTTAGGCTTTAGGAGAGAAGCTAAAAAAAATCCAAGAGCTCGGCATTTAAAGCTTTTAATCACTTATTAAATAATGCCTATATCCACTGTAATTCATGGTTTCTCGTGCTTTATACCTTAGCGTAATCACTACGAGCTTCTAGCCAACGCTTGATTAAATGAGTAATCGTGCCAGATCTTTGTTGTATTAAACTTGTGGCACAAAGTGCTACTCTGCTTAGTAACTCTTTGTCACGCATCAGATCAGCAATCTTAAAACTCATCAGACCTGCCTGGCGGGTGCCTAACAACTCGCCTGGTCCACGCATTTCCAAATCATGCTGCGCTATTACAAATCCATTCTGGCTCGCACGCATAATGGATAACCGCTTACGCGCAGATTCAGATAAGGGTTGCTGATAAAGCAACACACAGTAGCTTTTAGCAGCCCCACGCCCCACGCGACCCCGCAGTTGATGCAATTGTGCCAAGCCCAAACGTTCAGGATTTTCAATAACCATGAGTGACGCGTTGGGTACATCGACGCCTACCTCAATAACTGTAGTCGCTACTAGTAAATCAATTTCACCCAACTTAAATAAACGCATTAGCCGTGCTTTTTCTTCAGCACCTAAACGTCCATGCATCAAAGCGATACGGAATTCAGGCAAAGCCTGCAGTAGCTGCTCGGTCGTTAACTCAGCTGCTTGAGCTTGCAAGACTTCCGACTCTGCGATCAAGGTACAGACCCAATAAGCCTGATGAGCTTGGCGACAATGCTCACGCAAACGCTCAATCGTTTCAGCACGCCGCGAACTAGAGACCAAAGCAGTCGTGATACTTTGGCGACCAGGCGGCAACTCATCGATGATTGAAGAGTCGAGATCAGCATAAGCGCTCATGGTTAAGGTTCGCGGAATCGGTGTTGCCGTCATGACTAGCTGGTGGGGATAGAAACCTGCTTGCTCGCCTTTCTGTTGCAAACTCAAACGGTGATGGACACCAAAACGGTGCTGCTCATCAATCACCAACAGTTTTAATGAGGCAAATTCCACTTCTGCCTGAAACAAAGCATGCGTCCCGACAGCCACCTGAATACTACCCTCTGCTAAACCGGCCAAAATCTGTTGCCGTTCTTTGCGAGCCACACTACTGGTCAATAAAGCGACCTGAACCCCATGGGAGGCAAACCACGCGCGCAAATTTTGCGAATGTTGCTCAGCCAACAGTTCTGTCGGCGCCATCAAAGCGGCCTGAAAGCCGGATGCGGCTGCTTGTAAAATCGCTAAGGCTGCAACAATCGTTTTGCCAGAACCTACATCGCCCTGCACAAGACGCAACATCGGCTTAGCTTTAAGCAAATCTTGTTGAATTTCGTTCCAAACTCGAGTCTGCGCTGCGGTCAACTGAAAACTGAGCTGACTTAGCAACACTTCCACCGCTTTAGTTTCTCGTAGAGGCGTAGCAGGATTGGCTTGCACTCGGGAACGCAACTCTAAAAGCGCCAAGTGATGCGCCAAGAGCTCCTCAAAAGCTAAGCGCTGCTGCATGGGGTGGACACCCTCTAACAACTGAGATTGATTCACACCAACAGGCGGCGCATGTAAAAACAATATAGCTTCGTGTAAGGAGGGGAATTTAAACTGCGCTAATATCTCACGTGGCAAGTATTCCTCCAAGTTAACTCGCCCTTCTCGCAGAAACTCCAATGCTTGATTGATAAGTTTGCGAATAAGCGTTTGCTGCAAGCCTTTAGTAGCGGGGTAAATCGGGGTTAATCTTTCACTTAAGATCAGATTTTCGCCCGGCTTAATTTCACGCCACTCGGGATGAATCATTTCTAAGCCCTGTCGAGTGGCTCTCACTTCTCCAAAACAACATAACTTAAAACCAGGCTTCTTAAAGCGCTCAAGCTGAGCGGCACTGAAGTGAAAAAAACGTAGCTTAACAAGGCTTGTGCCATCACTTAGCTGACAAACTAAACTCGCACGACGAGCTTGCACTAAACGTGCTTGACTTAACTCGCCCTCAACTAGAGCAAATTGCCCGGCACGCAACGAGCGCATGGGGCTAATTTGAGTCCGGTCTTGGTAACGAGCAGGCAGGTGAAATAACAAATCCTGCACAGATCGAATATTAAGAAGAGCTAGGTTTTCGAGGGTACGCGGACCCACGCCGCGCAGCAAAGCAACTGGCATAGCGGCAGCGGTAGGAGTCTGCGGAAGGGCTTGCTCTAGTGTGCTCATCAGAAATGGGGACAGCTTTTATGAGCCTCCTTTAACCTCAATTACACTATATATAAAATTGCATCCATTTCCACTACGGCGTTTTTGGGCAAGGCACTGACTGCAATGACCGCGCGCGCAGGAAAAGGTTCTGCTAGAAACTCCGCCATCACCTCATTCACCACCGGAAATTGTTGCATATCTAATAGGTAAATATTGAGTTTGACTATGTCGCTCAGGTTGCCACCAGCGGCTTTGGCAACCGCTTGTAAGTTTCTGAATACTTGCTGTACATGCAATTTGAATTCACCTTCAACCATTTGCATTGTAATGGGGTCTAAGGGAATCTGGCCAGAAACATACACCGTATTACCCGTCTGGACAGCTTGAGAATAAGTACCAATCGCGGCAGGAGCTTCTTTAGTTTGAATAATTTTTTTCATATTAACTTCTCAAATTTTAACGAAATCAAAATAGTAAAAAACTACTAATTTACTCCTGGTTTTTTTACTTTGGCCTAACTACTTTGGTCACCCATTTGATTTTACGCAAATTCTTTAACACTTGAGCCAAATGATTACGATCTTTAACCATTAACGCAAAAGTAACAGAATAACTACGGCCATCCCGATCTTCAACGCGAATGTCATCAATATTGGCATGTGCATCTGAGATAACAGTGGCCATTTTAGCTAAAACACCACGCT
>JBDNGR010000324.1:0-4082 GCA_041689165.1 Coxiellaceae bacterium | reverse complement strand
TAGAAAAATTCCCGAGCGTTTAAAACATACTGTCCGTTCGGTCTGTTGTGATTTATATGAATGATATATTAACGCCAGCAAAGCCGTATTTGGTGACACAGTTCCTGTTGTTGCGGATCGCTTTCATGTAAGAAAATTATACGGAAAAAGCTTGATTGCCTTGAGAAAATCAGAGTTGAAGCGCTTAAAAAAAGAACTGCCTGAGGCTGATTATAAGCATCTTAAGCCCGCAATTGCTGTGCTTCGAAAACAAAAGGATTATTTCACGGATGATGAAAAGAAAGTCGTAGAGCCCTTATTTAACCTATCACCAAAGTTACAGTTGGCCTAATCAATGTTGGCAGTTAGATATTACACCATCTGAATTGCATCGACTACCATCACAACATGCTGACGATCCAAGGCGACTACTTGCCTTTTCAGTCATTGATGATAAAAGCGGCCTGACTTACTCACGTTATTATTTAGCAGAAGGCGAGGATACGCTTACTGCTCTTGATTTTTTATATCACGCGTTTTCAAAAATGACGGATGGTGAAATAGAACTGTACGGTATCCCTGATTTTATATATACCGATAACGCCAGTTTCGTCAAAAGCAAACTTTTCATGCGCGTGATGGCAAAAATTGGAATACAGGTTCTTACTCATCTGCCACGAGGCAAGGGCGGTCGAAAAACAACCGCTCGGGCTAAGGGTAAATCAGAGCGACATCATCGATCGATGAAAACAATTGTCGAGCCATGGTATAAATTTGATCTACCAAAAAATATAGATCAAGCTAATGCTTGTCTAACTAAGCTGGATATAGAGCTCGGTCAAAAAAAGCATCGATCACAGAATATAACTCGCCATCAGGTCTGGAAAGCGAATTTACCAGCACACGCAATCCTGAGTATTTGCACGCAAGAGCATTATAGCCTCCTCTTGCGTGAGCCAGTTGAACGGTCCGTAAAAAGCGATGCTACTATTCAATTAAACGGCATTCATTATCAGTTGCTCCCTCAGTTTGCAGGAGAGGACGTTATTGTATTGGTGTCTTTAGATAAGACCCGCATTAATGTTGAGTACCGTGATGAAGAATACGGACCATTTTCGCCAGTTGAAGCGCCTACACCCTTTGGCGAATATCACCATCATAAAAAATCAGCGAAGGAACAAGCGGCTGATAATGTAGTTGAGTTATCTTCCGTAATTTCTATTCGCTTACCAGACCATGAAATCCAAGCCAGACGTGCCCCAGTAAATGTCAATGTAAATTTATTGCCCGGCTATGTTAAAAAACACAGCTCATCCCTTGAAGCAAAATTAGCACTAGCAAAGCACCTTGGTAAACCACTCAGCCTTTTGACCGAAAAACAAAGGCAGTTCATTGATGCATTAACAGAGCAGACATTAGAGCATGATGTACTGCTTGCCCATTTAAACGATTATATGTCGTTGAAGCTTGTCGCTAATAAGGAAAAATAATGATTTTAGATGCATTTGAAGAGTATGGTCTGGTAAAGCCGTTATCAGAGGCAGGATTTTATGCTACCGACAAGACCAAAAAACGGCATGAAAAAATAAAAAATCTCGCCTTGAATTTTGGAAGTTTAATTGCAATCAGCGGCACCGTAGGCTCTGGAAAAACGACGTTCATCAATGAATTAATGCATGAACTGAAAAAAGACGGCAAATGTATTGTCAGTTATTCTTACAGCTCAGACAGAGAAGGGGTTAACGTCAAGACTTTGTTAACTGCTTTGTTAATTGATGTGAATAAATCGGATAAAATTGCGCCGACAGCGTATGAAACACGAGATCGCCATCTTGTTAAATTAATGGAAGAAAATAACAAACCAGTCGTTTTGTTCATTGATGAAGCACAAGATTTACAAGGGAACACATTATATTCATTAAAAAAATTATGCGAGATGGCGAAATTAAGTCAGCAAACATTAACCATTATCTTGGCAGGTCAGCCTAAGCTGAAAAATACTATTCGTTCACCAAGAATGGAAGAAATTGGATCCAGAACATATGTTGTCGATCTTGATGAACAAATCATTGGCAAAAAAGACCATTACTTGCAGTGGGCCATTACTCAATGCCTTGCAAAAGACAAAAAATGGAGCGATGTCATCACCACTGAAGCATTAGCTCATTTGACAGAACATATGATCACCCCATTACAGATTATTTCTCATTTCAACAGGGCGCTAGAAATTGGTTTTTCTGCAGGTGTAAAACCGATTAACAAAGAAGTGATTGAGCAGGTTTTAAAACCACGTGGAAGCCAGCTTGAATCTAGATATGCACGTTCAGGTTACAGGACTGGTACATTGGCTAAAATTCTTCACACTTCAGAAAAAGAAATCAGTCAGTGGTTTCTTGGTAAATTACCTGAAATCAGGGTAGCAGAGATTCATGAGGCACTGGAACACGCCAACATTATTGTTTAAATGGATTTATAAACGAACAGAAAGAATTAATATTATGACAAAAAATATCGCAAACGATAATTACAAAATTTTTTTAGATGATCTCAAATCACGGGTGGAAACTTCACGCTACAAAGCCACACTAAGCGTAAACCGGGAAATGATCCTTCTTTATCACCATATTGGGACTGAAATTTTAAGATCTCAAGACAAGCATGGGTGGGGTGCGAAAATTATTGGTCAGCTGAGCCGTGATTTACGATCTGAGTTTCCTGACATGAAGGGTTTTAGCCCACAAAATCTCAAATATATGAAGCGTTTTGCAGAGGAATATAGTGCTGAAGAAATTGGTCAACAGGCTGTTGACCAATTGCCTTGGGGGCATAACATTACGTTAATGTATGAAATAGCAGACAAAAATGAACGCCGATTTTATATACAGAAGGCCAGAGATCACGGCTGGTCACGCAATATTTTGTCAATTCAAATTGAGACAAATTTATATAATCGAGAAGGGAAGGCTGTTACCAATTTTAGCGCCACATTACCAGCGCTTCACTCAGATCTTGCTCAGGCTACCCTTCGTAACCCCTACTTATTTGATTTTTTGAGTTTGGGAAAAGATGCTCATGAACGGGAGGTTGAAAAAGCGTTAGTAGCCCATATTGAGCGGTTTTTGCTTGAGCTTGGAGAAGGCTTCGCGTTTTTAGGCCGGCAATATCATTTGCAAGTTGAGGATCAAGATTTTTATCTGGACTTATTGTTTTATAATATAAAACTTAGGTCATTTTTAGTGATTGAGCTCAAATCTGGAAAATTCAAACCAGAATACACCGGTAAAATGAATTTTTACTTATCAGCCATTGATGACCTGCTGCGCCAACCAGGTGACAACCCATCAATAGGTTTAATTTTATGTCGCTCAAAAGTTGGTGTCCTCGCCGAGTATGCGCTAAGGGATATGAGCAAGCCTATTGGCCTTGCAGAATATCGACTGACTGAACTTTTGCCTAAAAAAATTAAAACAATACTACCTACAATAGAGGAATTGGAGATTGAATTTTCCAAGGACATTAAAAATGGCCATGGAGATACGTAATATTCATCATTCAACGACAACATAACAATCGAGCGTTTTTTCTATGTCAATAAAAATAAAAAATAGGTTTTTATAGTATGACTGTGGATTCATCGCCAATTAGCGATCGTTAACAACATATAGATTTATTTTAAGCCATACTCATTTGCAAAATAGCGTGAGTTCAAAATGCAATCTATTCGCAAATTATCGTGAGTTCAAAAAAGAAATCTCAAAATCCGTTCGCAAAATAGCGTGAGTTCATTCGCAAAATAGCGTGAGCAGAGCCGAATCTGTTTGCAAGCCCTAACAGCTCATCCTTAATGATATCAAGCAAGTAAGATCATTGCTTAAATTTTCATCAAAAAACAACCCCGGTTTTGACCTCAACAATGGGTAAATATAGTTGTCGTTAGTGAGTAATTATAATTGTCGCTGATCAGGACAATTTGGGTCTGGGTCCACGGCTTCCTGCGGTAAGGTGTGGTAAGACAAATTGATCGAATTGTTCGGCACTCAATGTCACGGGAATACCTTGCCGCTTCTGGGCTGTAGCCATTTGGACCTCCAAAATAATAGAAG
>JBDNGR010000323.1:0-2018 GCA_041689165.1 Coxiellaceae bacterium | reverse complement strand
GCTGCGAGTAGCTCGCTAGAATCGTCTAAATAGCGAAGATGGGTTAAAGCATTATCAGAAGTGCAAATGCCGAGTTTGCCAAGAGCAGTGTTAGTGATGGCCTGGTAGTTGTCCATTGCCGCCCAGATGTGTTTCATCGCTCATCAACAAAGTCCCAGCTTCCTTGCTAGGATGATAAGGATAGCTTTATAGCTTTTCTTTAATACGCGCTTTCTTACCACGTAGGTTACGTAGGTAATACAATTTAGCGCGACGCACATCACCACGACGTTTAACGGTGATGCTATCAATTTGTGGGCTGTATGTTTGGAAAACGCGCTCTACACCTTCGTTGTGCGAAATTTTGCGCACGGTGAAAGCCGAGTTTAAACCACGATTACGTTTAGCAATCACCAAGCCTTCAAATGCTTGGAGGCGTGCTTGTTCGCCATCTTTTACTTTTACTTGGACGATCACCGTGTCGCCAGGGGCGAATGCAGGAATTGTTTTGCCTACCATTTGTTCTGCTTCTAAAGCATCGATAATTGCTCGCATGTTCTTTCTCTCTTTCAGTGGGACTTTTAGTTATTGGTCCGCATTTAAGTATTCATCTAGCAGCGCTTGCTGCTCCTTCATTAAGGTGCATCTTTTTAACAGATCTGGGCGAATTTGCCAAGTTTTAGCTAAAGATTCTTTCATCCGCCAGCGGGCTATAGCGCGGTGATCGCCGCTCAATAACACGGGTGGCACCTTGCGGCCAGCGACTTCTTCTGGGCGGGTATAATGCGGACAGTCCAAGAGGCCGGCTGAGAAAGAATCTTGTTCAGCAGATTGCTCGTGACCCAGCGCTCCGGGTAAAAGACGCGTAATGGCATCAATCAACACTAAAGCCGGAAATTCACCACCACTCACTACGTAGTCACCAATCGACCACTCTTCATCTACTTCAAGCTGGATAACACGCTCATCAATGCCCTCATAGCGCCCCGCAATCAAAGCCAGATGCGGACATTGCGCGAGTTCTGCCACCGCCGCTTGAGTCAGTGGTGCGCCTTGTGGAGAGAGATAAATCACTTTAGGAGGGGTGGGGCTTGCGGCTTTTAAGTCGCGAATAGCTTGTAATAAAGGTTCGGCCTTCATCACCATGCCAGGACCACCGCCATAGGGACGATCATCTACTGTCTGGTGAACATCTTGCGTATAAGTGCGAGGATTCCAGTGCTGTACTTCAATTAAGCCTTGTTCTAAAGCACGGCCGACGATGCCATGGTTTAAAGCATTGAAGATTTCAGGGAATAAACTGACGAGCTCGAATTTCAAAACGCAGGATCCCAATTAACGGTAATGCGATTTTGCGTCTTATCCACTTCTGCAATCACACCACCAATGTAGGGGATCAAGCGTTCACGTTCGCCCAACACACAGAGCACATCATTAGCGCCTGTTGCCATCAATTGTGTGACTTTGCCGAGATAAACTTGATCTGAGGTGTAGACATCTAAACCGAGCAACTCAGACCAGTAGTATTCATTTTCCGCAAGCTCAGGTAGCTCAGTACTTAAAACTCCAAGCTCGCGGTTGGTTAGCAAGCGTGTGGCTTCGGGGGTGTTATAGCCTTCAAACTTAGCAATGAAGGCTTTGCCGTGCGCACGATGCGCTTCCAGTTCAAAAGCTTGCCAGTCGTTACGATCTTTCAGGTACCAGGTGTTGTATTTAAAGAGGCTTTCAGCTTCTTCGGCAAAGGAAATGACATGGAACCAGCCCTTGATGCCATAGGTTCTACCGATTTTGCCGAGGGTGGTGTAGGACATTGAAAGTTCTCGAATTTAGGGACTATTTTAGCTGCAAATCATACTTAAGGGCACCTCTATAAATTGCTCTTTTGTCTTAATACTGTGTTGCGCACTTTTCTCAAATCCTCATTTATAGCTCATAAACTGCGGTTTTCGAAAAGTCTGCGTCTCGTCTTAAGCCAAAATATCTAATTTATAGAGGTGCCCTTAATTTGCCGCTAAGACAGCCATTGCAAACAAGCCCAG
>JBDNGR010000322.1:0-2186 GCA_041689165.1 Coxiellaceae bacterium | reverse complement strand
CGAGCCGTTTAGTACTACTGATCGTGAACTAACCTTATTGGATAACGTTTGTGCCACCAACAAAATTGACTGGATAAATGTGCTTTTACCACTGCTATTTGCTCCAGCAAAAATCGTAAGCGGACCAAGATCAAGCTCTGTTTCCTCTCGAATCGATTTGAAGTTGAAGACTTTCCATTTAGTAATCATGATCTATTCCCCTCCGTGTTACCGCTTGGTCGTACCACATAAGCAGTTTCGGATCTTCTTCAAGAACATTGCTCGCTATCTTTTCAGCCACGGCGACAATGACTGCATAATCGCGCTCCTGCCAAGCTTTCCTGAATCCGGCGCGGACGGCCTCCAGACGGAAGACTTTGAGTTTCTTCTTAGCCTCTTTGTATTCCTGAAACTCCTTGAGTAGCGCTTTTTCACGCAGTTTCTCGAGATCACCAATTTTGTTGGGGTCGGGAACATACCAGCGGTCACGCGCTTTAGTGACCAGAGTAGTATCATTTTTCGGTAGACTGCGCAGCTCTTTCCAATTGCTGGAGAGATAGGAGTGGACCTGTTCGGGCACTAGGCCTTTTCCGTCATAGCAGAGGAAGTTCTGGTTCAAAAGCTCGCGTAAGTCGAGCTGGGCTTCGTTCTTGCTCCAACCACCGAGCTGCTGCATGAATTGCGGGTTTATATCGGCAAAGGTCTGCGGCTTTTCCTTGATGAGCTGGCGGAGCCACTGACTAGCCGATGCCTCGTCGGAAACGAACATAGTCATCTGTTTGAGTTCACCCGACGTCATTTTCTTGCGATCGTATTCAGCCACCTGATCTGGCAGGAAATACATGCCGTCACGCTCATCGAAGCGCTGCACCAAACCCATCTGGAACTCCTGACTTGAGATAGGCACAGGGTAACCCTTTCGAACGTAGTAGGCGACCATCTGATCAAACAAGATACGCGGATCACGCTCATGGACGAACTGCAGCAATGCTCCTTGTTGCTTGGTGACCGGCAGATAGCTCAAGTGAGTGCGGACGAAATCCCACACGCCCTCTTCAGTTTGCGCTTCTATATTGAAGCGCTTCTCAAAACCGGCATTAGGTTTGTAGGCAGAGATGACTAGATCTTGTTTGACGGCAGTTGGCGTAGTGACAGCTTTAAAGCTCCCCTGCTTTTTATCGAGAGCGGATACATTTGCTACAATAAACCCGGCTTCGGTTAATGCCATCTGAATGCTGTTCCAAACCGACGCCTTAGTATTTGAAAATTCGACAGTCATCCACCTTCCTGGCTTGAGAATCCGATAAGCTTCTAGAAAACACTCTGTCATAAGCTTTCGATACTCTGAGGCGCCTTTATTTTGTGTAGAGTTTTCAATTGCCTCGGTTTGATTATTTGTGTGAACCGCTAACCATGATTCCCAGATAGAATTGAGTTCAGAATAATTAATATTCGCTCCAAAAGGTGGATCGAGAAACAGGTAATCTACAATGTTGTCAGCTACCTGTGTTTTAGTTAATGAATTTGTTTCTATAACATTTTTTACCTTAGCATTAGTTGAGTTAAAGGCCCGAATAAGAGTTTTCATCCGGTCCTTTATCTGTTCAAGTATGGATGTTTCGATAGGAATCGATGGGATGTAAAGAGTCCCTTTCAGATATCCTGCATTCCATCCCCCTCCCCCATGGAAATAGTTGTTCACATGTATCCTATTCATTTGTGTGGATCTACATGCAATACCAGTGAGCAAAAATTTAATTATTGGATTACTACTTTTTGAATTTAAAGAGGAAATTGCGGAAAGGTTTCTTTTGGTGTAAAACTGATGAACATACTTCACACCATGAGACATGAGAGGCTGCCGAGTATTCGAGCCATCAGGCAGTTCATTCGTTGGAAACCAAAGTAACAAAGATTGATTATCAATTTTTTTTATCAGATCGAGGTCATCTTTTTCTGGGTTTTTATAAAATGTTTTGCTTGAATTAGGTAATCTGTAAACAATTAGTACTGGAGTTTGTTTCGCAGTGCGAAGTGTATCCCCAATTCGCTTATCGAAATTTTCTTGCCAGGCGCGCTCTATCGTAGTTTTTTTTATTTGTGCCGTGCAATGAGGACAGGAAAATGGGTCTTCAACTCTTTTTTCTTCATGATTAACAGCCACATCCCAAAATACAAGTTCTCTCGCGCATTCTGGGCAAATAAAT
>JBDNGR010000321.1:0-2600 GCA_041689165.1 Coxiellaceae bacterium | reverse complement strand
TTACTCGCAATCGCATCATTGTGCAGGAGGCCATCAATGACGTAGGCTGCATCTCGTTCTGAACTACTGAATACTGTGGAGTAGAATAAAATCCCACGTTCATCAATGAAACGATAAACGCTGGCACCTTTACCATTGCCAAAATATTTGAATGACTCATTGGCATTTAAGGATTCAGCGGATACACACTGCTTTTTCCCATCGCTGGAGCTGTGCAGTAAGTTGTTATCCCGTTTAAATTTTTCAGGTAACCAAAGTTTCCCCATAAGGTCAGTCAGTGACTTGTTTACAGCGTGCAAATTCTCTAAAGAGAAATACCAATTCACGGCATTTGACAGGATGTTATAGTTGATTCCAACCGCCGTGTTAGCCAGCTTATGTAAGCCTATATTACTGGCTAAAGCAAAAAGACCAGCGTAAAAAATTTCGTTATTTGGCGCACCCGCTGCACCTTTAATTTTATGATGCTTAAAATTAGAGGTAAATGTTGTCAGCATATTCATTTCAGCCATCATTTGTAAAATTGGAACATACTTGTCATGACCAATAATCACTGAAATTGCATCATAGTCAGGCTTTTCAACCGCAGGTGTGTGTACTGAAAAACCACCATCATTTTTAATGATAACGTGCTTGTTTTTTCCGTCAACTATTCTTTGATTTACATCCATGAATTGCTTGTCTAATATACCGCGCAACATGGGTAATATGCTTTCAATATCTACGAATTGAGTTAATCCAAGTTTTTCCAACAAATGGGATTTGTGTTCTTCCCAATATTTTTCAGGGATCAAGTAGGCATCAATAGAAAGATACCGATAAGAGTGGACAAGGCTTAGTTGTCCACATTTAATTGCGGCAGCAATTTTACAAAAAAGGAGTGCTTTATAAAGCGACACATTAAATTTTTCATTTCGATGAATAGCAGCATGTTCATTATCATCTAAAAATGCATCCGGTGCAGTTGATGTAATGTTTTTTTTTGATTGATAATGCTTGATAGCTGAGTAAAGATCTTCTGAACCTTTAGGCACTTCAAATTTCAGATATTTCACAATATCAGACACGCGATTTTGCAATTTTTTGGATAAACTACTCAACGCATCAAAGTCGTCTTTCCGCGCATCCTCCGCCTCTAACTGACGCTTTAGTTTTTCAGCATCCAGCTCCACTTTGATCTGCGGCTCGCTTTTTTCTTGGCAAGGAACGATCTGATAAAGTTTTAAAATTTTATCATCACTACTCAATACGGGATCGTGCACAACGACTCTAACGGCGTTCATGGTATTTTGTGAGTCATCAAGGCCGGCTAGAACTGAGGCCGTCTGCTGATTTTTTTCTGGCAGACGATCTATTAACAGCTGACCGACAACCCTTTTAGCCTTATTCAATTGTTGCTGAACGCTTTTTAAAAGCACATCAACTAGTGTGTCTATCCACATTTTATAGCAGTGATCAATAAAAGCCATCAAGTATAAATGTTGCTTATGCGACTCGGTCATCTCTGAAATCTGCGTTGTTTTAGCCTTGATTACCCACTGGGCATAGTATTTTATTGCCTCTGTTGATAACGCTAACTTTTCAATAATGGGGTTTATCTCGTCGTGAATTTTTTTAATGATAAGAAAATTGCGTATTCCTTTTTTTATTTTTCCGGGTTCCAATGATTCTGTAATTATTTTTAGTCGCGTCAGTAGCGACCGTTCGTAATGATTCACCGGAGTCGCAATCAGCTGATCGAGTGCCTCTTGCTGTACAGTAGTGATATTTTCAGCCAGTGTTTGTATGATGTTTTTTTCAAAGCCATGAAATTTTTCTGTAATTGCTTTGGTAATACGGTCATAGCTTGGCACTTCAATCTTTTTTTGTCGCAGCTGCTCAATCAGAATATAAAACAGTTTCCGTGGATGCATTTGTTTATCCACCATATCACCCACTGATTCCTCAAAAAATTGAGCGGCGCTTCCAAAATCAACGTGACCACAAACATCCAAGATGAATAATTGATGTTTTTGATGCATACGATCGGTGTATTTTTCCAAAAAATCTGTTGGGGGAGTTACGTCGAGTATTTTTGATGCAAATTTGATATCAGCGGATTTAAATGACTTGGTCGTGAAAAATTTCCCACTGGCTTTAAAATATCCGTATTGAAGCAACAAGCCAGTTTGGCTTTCTGTTTGCTTGGCATTTTCAATGGCCTCACGAATGAGCTCATCTACTTTAAAATGGTTTTTTCTATCATCACCATTAAAAGCCGGTGGTTGATTAAAACGTTTGGCCTCTTTATCGGGTAGTACATCCATCAAACGCATTAATCAATTTCTCCAATTTTTTCAACGGCCTCGCTTAGATCAGCAAATGAGGGTTGGCAATATAATTTTGTGGTGTCTAATCGTTCATGCCCAGCTAACGAGGCCACTTTTTCCAAGCTGATGCCCGCATCTACCAGATTTTTACAAAAAGTATGCCTAAATTGGTGGGGTGAGATAACACCCAGTTCATCAGGAAAACGCAACCGGTTTAGCATCAACTGCACACCACGAGGGCTAAGCGTTCCCCGCTGCCCTTTAAATACAAAAACGTCACTGCCGGCGTGT
>JBDNGR010000320.1:0-9962 GCA_041689165.1 Coxiellaceae bacterium | reverse complement strand
TAGCTTGGGCTTGCGTTTGTAGGGGCGCCCCCCCGTGGGTGCCCTATTAATCGTACATCGATGCTGTTTACCGCACATACACCCAACTGAAAGAGGGCGGGTACGGGGACCCGCCCCTACAAACACAAACACAAACACAAACACAAACACAAACACAAACACAAACACAGACTTAACTCATCCTAGTCAATTTCTAGACTCAAAGCACCTCGGCCTTAATACGGCCTTTAGCAAGTTTGGCTTCTATCACGTCACCTTTGCGTAACTCGGTGGCATCACGCACGAGGCTTGCATCTGTCGCTTTAGTGATAATGGCATAACCACGCTCTAAAGTGCGTAATGGACTTATGGCATCTAACTTACTCGAAAGGAAATGCAGCTGTTGTTTAAGTTTTTCTAAACCATGTTGCATTTGCAGTTTCAAACGTTTTTCAAGGAGATCTAAATGCTGTGCTTGATCTTTCAAGCATTGTTCGGGACTTTTTAAGAGCTTGCTAAGATGGGCCAGTCGAGTTTTGGCTTGCTGTAAGTTTGTTCTAATTAAATACGCTAAGCGCGTTGAAAATTGTTTTAGCATGGCTATTAGCTCTGCTTGATTAGGGCTTACCAGTTCTGCGGCTGCAGAAGGGGTCGGTGCGCGCCGATCGGCAACAAAATCCGCTATGGTGAAATCCACTTCATGGCCTACGCCACTTATAATCGGAATTTCACTATTAAAAATGGCATAAGCTAATTTCTCATCATTAAAAGGCCACAAATCTTCTAAAGAACCGCCGCCGCGCGTTAAGATTAAAACTTCACATTCTTGACGTTGGTTAGCTAATTGAATAGCGGCAATTAGTTGAGCCGCCGCACGTTCTCCTTGCACTTGGCTTGGATATACCACCACAGGTATATTGATACAACGACGCTGTAACACCTTTAAAATATCGCGAATCGCAGCCCCAGTGGCAGAGGTGATCACACCAATTTGTTTTGGAAATTCTGGCAGCGGTTTTTTATGAATTTCGGCAAATAAACCTTCTGCTTCTAATTTCTTTTTTAATTGCTCATAAGCACGCTGTAATAAGCCATCACCAGCCGGTTCAGCATGTGCCACAATTAATTGATAGTCACCACGTGCTACATACAAACTGACTTGCGCACGCACTAAAACCTGCAAGCCATTTTCCAGCTTGAATTTCAAACGTTGCTGTTGCAGGCGAAAAAGCGCGCAACGAATTTGCGCGTTAGCATCTTTCAGTGTGAAATAACTATGACCTGAGCTCGGTTGCGACAAATTAGAAATTTCGCCTTCAATCCAAACTTGATTGAAGCTCCCCTCGAGTAAAGTACGAGCGCATTGATTTAATTCAGAAACACTTAAAACAATTCGGGTGTCATCCATTGAGCGCTCTTAATAGGTTGTTAATTTTGGTGAGAGATTCTTGGTATTCGTTTTCACAATCCGAATCAATCACAATGCCACCGCCGGCATAAGCATAAATCTTGTGCTGATCACAAAGCAAGCTGCGAATGGCAATATTAGTGTCCATCTGACCATCCGTAGAGCAATAGCCGAGACTACCACAATAAACTGAGCGCGCTTGTTTTTCTAAGCATTCAATGATTTTCATGGCACTAATTTTAGGGGCGCCCGTAATTGAGCCACCAGGAAAGCAATGCTTTAATAAATCTAAAGCGCTTTGGTTTTGCATCAAAGTGCCGGTAATCGAGCTAACAAGGTGGTGCACATTGCTAAAGCTTTGCAATTCAAACAATTGGGGTACTTTGACCGAGCCGGGCTTACAACTGCGACTTAGATCATTACGCATTAAATCGACTATCATTAAATTTTCAGCTTGATCCTTGCTGCTGCTTAATAATTGTTGTGCGGAATTTTCGTCAAGCACAGGATCGGCGTAGCGCGGCATAGTGCCTTTAATCGGTTGCGTGAGTACAGCTTTGTTTTTAACTTGAATGAAGCGTTCCGGTGATAAACTTAAAATAGCAGCTTCTGGCAGATTCATAAAACCCGCAAAAGGCGCAGGACTTTGTTGGCGTAAATGTAGATAAGCGGCGAAAGGCGAGCCGGAAAATTCGCTACTAAAGCGCTGACATAAATTCACCTGATAGCAATCACCCTTCTGTAAATGTTCTTGAATTTTATGGAAAGCGAATTTGTATTCTTTGCGACTCATATTTTCTTTAAAGGGTTGCGCCAGCTTAAAGTCCTTGAGTTTTTTCGGTGTGTTGGCTAAATGTGATTTGATTTCTGTTAGCTGATTTTCGTGGCTGTAAAAAACAACGGTTTTTTGTTGTTCATGATCTACAATCAGACTCCAATCATAAATGCCGATACAGGCGTCAGGTAGACGTATATCGCGCGCTAAATGATTATCTAAGTGTTCTAATTGGCGGCCGATATCATAAGCAAAATAACCGAGGGCTCCGCTACTGAAAGGCAATTCTGGAGCGTATTCTTTAAGTTTGGTGAGTTGTGCTTTAACCAGATCAAAAACATTAGTCGTTGATTTATCCAGCGCCCCGTTAGTAATAATTTCTGTCAGATTATCGCGTGTTCGTAACACCGTTTTTGGTTGAGCGCTCATTACATCGAAGCGGCCTCGTGTTTGCAATGCGCGACAACTATCTAACCAGATTGCATAAGGTAGATCGGCTAAGTGCCGAAAATAGTGCTGGCTATCCAGTTGATAGGCTAATTCGAAAATGGGCATGCGTCATGGTTGCTTTCACAACAGAGCTTGTCAATCTATACGTGGTTGTCTTCTGTATTGCACATTAATGCCACTTACCACACAGGCACACAGGGTCTGCCGTACATCACTCATTGATGTTATTTGTCAAACAGTCACCCAATTGAAAGAGGGCAGGCACAGGGGCCTGCCCCTACAAGACCGTGGGTAATTCAAACTAAGGCGGGCACTCGATTGACACGCCCCTACAAGACCGTGGTTAATTCAAAGAAGGCGTGGGCATCCGATTGACACACCAGAACCGCGCCTACAGACCCTGGTTAATTCAAAATTGTGAGCAGAATCGTGGGCACGCATGTTCGAAGACTCGCCAGCTCAGCCCAACCTGCGCTACAATCGCGCATGCTAAAAATTCTGGCGCTCGATACTTCAAGTGAGATGTGCTCCGTAGCGCTTTTGATGGGCGATACGGTATTGGCTCGTCAGCAACTAGCGCCGCAACAACATGCCGAATTATTATTATCGTTGATCAACGCATTGTTGGTTGAAGCGGGAATTAGTCTAAACGCTCTCGATGCCATTGCCTTTGGGCACGGTCCGGGCAGTTTTATGGGCTTGCGTGTGGGGGTTGGGGTGGTGCAAGGTTTGGCTTATGGTGCGGATAAGCCTGTTATTCCGATTTCAAGTTTACAAGCTTTAGCACAAAGCGCTTATCAGCAGTATGGGGTCACGCAAGTGGTAGCGGGTCTGGATGCGCGAATGCAGGCGGTGTATTGGGGAGTGTATCAGCTTGATGCGGATCAACTCATGCAAGCCGTGCAGAGTGATGCTTTAGCTAAACCCGGCGAGTTGATCTTGACCAATAGTGCGTCCTTTGTGGCAGCAGGTCCTGCTTGGGCGGCTTACCAAGGGCCGTGCCCCTTAGTCTTTCAGGCTGAATATCCTGAAGTTTATCCGCTAGCATCCGGGCTATTAGCCTTGGCGGCCTATAAATTTCAGCGAGGAGAAGTCATCTCTGCTATGGCGGCCGAACCCTATTACTTGCGGGACCAGGTGGCGTAAGGCGGGGCAGGTGTGTCTGTCTTGTACCTACATCGGTCTTGTATGGGTGGGCGCCGTCTGTAAACTGGGTGCCCGCCTTCTTGATTGTACCTCGATGTTATTTTATGGACAGGAGCTGCACACAGTAGATTCAACTGAAAGAGGGCAACCACAGAGGGTTGCTCAACAATCGCAAACACCAAGCGTGTATTGAATATTTAACGGCATCTCTATAAATTAGAGATTTGGCTTAAGATGCGGCGCACACTTTTCTAGCGTCCGCAGTTTATGAGCGATAAATGAGGATTTGAGAAAAATGCGCAACAAAGTATTAAGACAAAATAGCAATTTATAGCGCTGCCCTTAAGAGTAATTTAAGAATTGCTTGCTATACTGAGTACAAGTAAAAACAAATGAGGATAAAATCATGCCGGATCAAATCAATACAGCTAAAGACCCTAATAACTTAGGTGCTCGAACGACACTACGCCGTCGCTTAGTTGCGGTCGCTTTAGGTACTTTAATCGCGCTTGCTGCAGTACTAGTATTAGCGAGTGCGGCGGTTTTAGTATTAACAGCCTTCTTCAGTACGGTTGCATTGCCTGCCATTTTGGCTGCAGCGATAGTCGCAGCGGGACCAGTGGTACCTTTTATAGCCTTAGGTGTGGGTCTAGCTGTATTGATTGGGTCGGCGGTTGGAACCTTGTTGTATTATCGTCGGGCAGTGGCGATTGCAGATGCTCAAGAGCAAACTGGTGAGCTTGGCGCAGGTATTGAGCATCCTATAGGTGGCTTAAGTGCAGTTGGGCCTGGCAGCCACAGCGTTGGCCTATCTGTTGTTGGTTGGATAGTAGCTAGGATAAGTTCGTTGATTACTAATTTTTCTGTAGCTAGACCCGATCCTCCCCTTAATTCTGCTGATTATCTCACCCATGGTGTTGAACCCAAGTTTTCTCCACGGAATGATGCTAGAGGCGCCGCCACTGGTGCTGTAAGAAAGGATTCAGGTGCATTTGATTTAGCGGTAGCTGTGGCACCCCAGACTGCTCCAAAATCAAAGAATCCTGGTGGTAAGACAACTCCGGTAGCTAAATAAATACTTCGCCATCCCAGCTTAGCCCGCCCGGGCTAAGCTCAGATAAGCTTCGAGCTCTTCCAGCAAAGCCATTTGCTGCCCATCTAACTTCCCACTCACCAATAATTCTTTAATCTGCGCCTTAGCCATCTGCAAACTCAGTTTAGGCCGTGCTTTGTAATCCTGCAGTGGCTCGTTGCTATGGCAACGTTTTAAATATTCAGTAAAAGTCGCGCGCTGTGCGTCATTAAGTAATTCAGGATGATGTCGTCCTAAAATTCGTAGTGCTTGTTCGAGCTGTTGTGGGTTGCTAAAGGCGTCTAATAAATCAGTTTTATTGTTGATGTGCGCGCGATGGAAGTCGCGATTGAGTTGTTCTTCCATAGGGGTAGGGAAGCCACGTTGGTAAAGGGCTGCATCTAAATCCACTCCCTCTAAATTCGGATAAGTGTAGTTTTGATGATGATCGCAGAGCGCTTGCAGCAGAGCAGGGTTTTCGGCTAAGTAAACTTTGTTGGCATTGGTTTGTGCAATGCGTTCGGCGCTTAAGTGTTTTAAAAAGCGTTCGCTAGTGGGTAAAAGTAGGGGTGGTTCAGCACAGCGTTTGCGAATGACATAAGCTTTTTGTACTAACTCATCCGGTGGAATCGCACTAAAATTGGGGAAATCTAAGCGTAACCAGAGGCTTTGATTTTTATATACTTGATGTGGGCCAAGAGCTAATACCGGTGCCTGATAACAGCTATTTCTACCAAGTTTGCCTTCTATGAGCAAAGCTTCTTTGACGCGACGATCGATGTGTTGAAAAGCCGCCGTTAGTTGATTCATGCGCTCTAAATCAATTTTTTTGTCGAAATAGGCGTGTACATATTCCCACATTTTAGTTTCTTGCTTGAGACGCTTAGCTAATGCTAGTGTCGCAACAACATCTACCATCGCGTTATGCGCATGCCCCGTCGCTAATTGATTAGCAGCACTTAAGTTTTCTAATTTAAGGCTAACATTGCCCTCAATCATGGGCCACTCTATTACGCTTGGACAAAATAAATAATAAAGAACCGTGATGGGATACAAATCCATGCGACCACAGCTTTGTGCATATTGGTGCGTGTAAGGTGGTAGCAAGTTACGATAAAAACTAAAGCGTAGAAACTCATCATCAAAACCTAAGGTGTTGTAGCCTAAGCTAATGGTGTTTGGTGTGTTAAACAGTGGATGAATAGTGCGCATCGCTGCAAGTTCGGAAAGGCCACTAGCGCTTTCCTTGATGCCGACACGATGAGTGATAGTGGCATGAGGTGAAGGAATGCAGTCTGGATTGAGTTTGATAATAACTTCGTGGCGTTCTAGTTCATGTAGTTCAAGATCAGTACGAATCGCCGCGAATTGCACCACTTGGTCAAAGCAATGATTGAGCCCCGTGGTTTCAATATCATAAAAGAGGTAAGTAGCTTGTGGCATCGTGTCTTCAACTCAAGTGGTAATATATTTTAAGATCCGCTATGGCAGTGATTTCACTAGCAGCAGCTTTATAGGTCTTCTCCAGTTCAGCATTCATTGTTTTGCCCTCTTTAGCTTGCATAATCACTGCAACATCCAAGCGACCGTCTAAATAATGTAAGACTATTTTTTGAATGTGCGTGTATTCTGGTAAATCGTGCCAGCATTGTTTCAACAGCTCTTCGGCTTTTACGCGATTGGGCAAATCGATAGAGGGCATGGATTTTTCATCATCTTCTGGATCGATATGTACAGTTACATCCATCACATTGCTAATGCGTTTCACTAAACCTAAATGCACTTCCTCCGCAATATGATGACCCTCAGAAACGCTAATTTTAGAGTCGACAATAATATGCACATCAACAAAAATGCTGCCCCCTAAGGAGCGAGTACGCAGCTGATGAATTGAGCACACACCGGGGACGTGCTTAATTTGGCGAATGATTTGCTTTAAGGTTTTTTGATCGACACTGGTGTCCATCAATTCGCGGATGCTATCAATTACCATATGCAGTCCCATCTTGATAATGAGCGCACCAATGATGAAGGCTGCAACTGCATCCAAATAGGACAAGCCAAAATAAGTTCCAACCACGCTGGCCAAAACAATCACTGATACCATCGCATCGCTGCGTTTATGATAGGCATTGCTGTGCAGAAGATTCGACTTTAATTTTTTGCCATAAGCATTGGTGTAACGATACAGCCATTCATTCGCCACAATCGAAATTATGGCTGTGATTATAACCGCGATGCTAGGGTGAGGGGTGTCAATGCCATGCCATAAATCATAAACCGTATCATAAGCGAGCCCGAGGCCCACGCCAGTGAGCATAATTGCAATCACAATGGCCGCCATAGTTTCGATACGGCGATGACCATAAGGGTGATCTTTGTCGGGCTGTTTGCCACCGGCTTTCGCGGCAAGAATGACCAGCGCATCGCTCAGCAAATCAGAAAACGAGTGCAAACCATCAGCAATTAAGGCTTGTGAATGACCCACATAACCAATAACCATCTTAACTACCGCCAGTAAAAAGTTAACGAGGCCATTGACAATAGTGACGCGCTTAATCTCGGAGTAGTGGTGGTGATGATGATGGTGTGCCATTTGAATCCTCAAAGCCTAACAAGGGATTGCCTAATTTAGCAGGCTTTGAGTTTTTTACAAATTTTATAGGGTAGGCTATTCGGCTGTTGGTGAAACCATAACAAGGGCCTCCGAGAGTATTGTTTCCTCAGTTTCACTTGATGGTGTGCGTGTACGTTGCAATCGAAAGAGGCCTTCAAGTCTACCTTCTTCAGTAAAGTACCGCCTTTTGGTCATTGCTGCTGTGGTGGGATCAAGTAACAGACCATCGGCTAATCTTTTCATCTGCTCTAATTGGCACTGCGCAGCTGTGTCGATCCCGAGAGCATCATAAATATTAAATCTTAGGTATAGTTTAGTGAAAAATTCAGCTGGTGAAGCTTTAGTGCGACTTATTTTAATAAGTGTATAGGCTGATTCGGGGTCGCCTTTTAAAGCGAGAAAGGCGGTTCTAAAAAAGCTGCTAGTAGTGGATTTCTTGTCAGGGTGGCGAAGCAAACCCTCGATAGCTGCAGTTTGATTCCCGAAAAAATAAAACTGACAAAGAGCCAGTAACAAATTACTGCGTTCATCATCAATCAATTCGAGACATCCAATAAAATCATAGATATCTGAAGAGCTGACATGCTCATTTTGAAGGACACGCTTGACTGATAGAATCTGCTCACTAACACGTGGTTGAATACTAGAAAGTAGCAGCTGGATTAGGACAGGGCTAAATTCCATATCTGGTTTACGTTCTTGAATCTTGGTGAGGAGTTCGGCTAGGCTCGCCAAAAGATCGGGATATTTTGTCGCCATTAGTAAGAGCGTATTAACGGCTTCTTGGTCGCATAACCGCGTATTAAATTCAGGTGCGGCTTTGCTACTATAGAAAACGCGGGATGCTGTATAAAAAATTTTGAGTATGCATACTTCTTGTTCTGCGGTGAGGAAACCCTCTGCTACTAAGTGTGTTAAGGCCATGTTGACTTGGTCATCGTGTAAGATCAGCAATCGATATCTTTCAGGGTTAGTGCTGCTGCTGATCTGAGGAATACACGAAAATCCGCTTCCTCCAAACGTAGTCATATTATTGAGTAAATTACAGATTTCACGGATAAACTCAGCCTTGTGCGCGCCAAAAGCGTCTAAATTTTCTAAAATATGAGCTAAGTAATGCGGATACTGTGTTATGGCTATAATAAGATTAGCAATTGCATGTTGCTGTCTAGTAGGGCTCTCATCAGCTAATTGTAGGTGTTTAGCCAATTCTGCGAGTTGAGGGCTGAGTTCGAAATAATCGGCCAAAGTCATTAATGCCCAGGCTTTATCAGCTAAGGGTTCGAGTAATTCACTAAGACTTCTGATTATCAAACTGCGTTGATCGTTCGACTCATAAGTCTCAAGGGCGCTAAGGAGCTTTCCTGCATAATGGTCTATAGGGGCTGGCAGATTATCATGAATTTCAGAAGCAAGAGCGCGATCTTCTTCTGAATCAAGCAGGCTAGTCAGCGTATCAACTACAGGCATTGTTCCCCCGCTAAGATTGTTTTGGCCAAAGCTAAGATAGCAGCAATATTACAGTACCTGCAACTGACTTGTGATATAGTACGAGTATGGTACTATATCGAGCTCAAAAGCTGAGGTTCTATGTTAAAAATCAGTAAGTTAGCCGACTATGCAATCGTTTTAATGAGTCACTTAGTGAGTAGCAGAGGTCGCTTTAGTGCAACGCAATTAGCTAAGAGTGCGCATTTGAGCGTGCCGACAACCAGCAAGGTGTTAAAGCTCTTACAGGATGCAGGCTTACTCAACTCAGAGCGTGGTGCGAGCGGCGGGTATTATTTAGCTCGCGAAGCCCGTGCGATCAGCGTTGCTGAAATTATTGCAGTCATGGATGGCAAGACAACTATGACGGAATGTGGCCATAGTGTTAATCAATGTGAGCATGAATCGCATTGTAATTTAAAAGCTAATTGGCGTTTGATTAACAAAGCGATTGATAGTGTCCTAAGTAACATTAGTTTGGAAGATATGACGATACCGCTCGTACCTGAAACTGCGGTTTTGAAGTTTCACCTAGCGCCGAATTTGAAACGTTCTTCAATCACAGAAAGCTTGAAATAGTCGAACTATTCCTCCCTTTTTGTTCAGTCAGAACGTCTCAATTTCTTACTAGTTGAAACTTGAAATTCCGAAGTACGAGAGGCATAAGCTTTAGCGCAACCATGGTGTTTTATAAGAAATGAAAAAAGACCAAGAGATCATCGATAGAAGTATCAATAGCACCTATCAACACGGCTTTGTCACCGATATTGAATCCGAAACTATCGCGCCAGGCTTAAGTGAGGATGTGGTTCGTGTTATTTCTGCGAAGAAAAATGAACCAGAATTTCTACTAAATTGGCGTTTAGAAGCTTATCGCTATTGGTTAACGATGCCACATCCTGAGTGGGCGCAAGTGAAATTTCCGAAAATTGATTATCAGGCCATTAGCTATTATTCCGCACCTAAAGCTAGAGTTTCGCCCACCAGTTTGGATGAAGTGGATCCTAAGCTTTTAGACACCTATAAC
>JBDNGR010000319.1:0-2048 GCA_041689165.1 Coxiellaceae bacterium | reverse complement strand
TTTAAAGTTCTATGAAAGAGGCGATTTCAACAACTATAAAGACGGTGAGGCAGATTATTATGGGTGATGTTGAAAGACAAAACGGGGCCGAAGCCCCGTCTTTGTTTAATCGAATCGTTTAGAAATACAAGCCTAATTGGATAGTCACTGTATTACGTTCAGGTCCTGCTGGTGTAATCGGTGTATATCCACCCGATATGTTAGCATTTGCCACATTGGAAGATGAGTAGTTGATATCGTGACGAAATTCAATACTTTCAATGGTATCGCGCCAGATAGACACACTCATTACCGCAAAATAGCTTTGCTCAGGTATGTTGTAGGCTAGTGCTTGCCATGAATGATCATAGGCTAACACAAACGTCCACGGTCGATTGAATAACATGCGGCTGTAGTCCAGCTCAACGTGTGTCGCTTGTGGTTTTGCACCTTGACCATTGAAAACCATATCTTGATTGCTATAGGCCTTAATCGCGCCCACATATTCGGCATTAACATTCCAATCGCCATAACCAATTTCAGTATGAAGGTTCGCACCAGGCACACGACTGTTAATCTGCTCAGAACCATTCGGCCCACCGAAACCCTGGAAGTTTCCTGATGCTGCTGAAAGGGCGTTGCTTTGTGCGCCTTGCGCATCAGCCATGTTAGAGGTATAGCCTGCACCAAAATCGTATTTCCATCCATTGTAGCTATTCTTGTAGCCTGCATTTACGCCACCTTCATTAAGGGTATTTCTATTCTTTATGTAAGTATCGCCGTTATACATATACGTTTCGGCATACAAACCATCTGCGCTATAGCCTAAGGTGGCGGCACGCACCAACTCACGACCAACTGCTTGCGTAAGAGGTGTGGTGACTAAACTATTGGCATAGCTACCAAAGGGCGCATACAGTTGACCCGCTGTTAAGTAAATCGGCGCTGCATTTAAATTACCTACAGTCACAAAGCCACGAGAAACATAGATTCGTGAATTATTAACAGCAGATTGATTCAATCCCGTTGCGGTAGGTGTAGAGTTATCGTAGTTTAAAGCCAAGAATCCAGCAGCCCATGATCCTGAGACAATATGTAGATCAAGTTCAGCACCGCTTAAAGTGACTTCGCTAACTGATTTCTTTTGATAATCGTTACCCAGAATCAATTGGGGCAACAAATCACCACTTAACATGATTAGCGGTCGATCACCGAATGGTAAGCCCATCCGTAGTGCTTCAGTTTCCATGGTTTGACGTTGTTGTAATAAGACCAAGTCTTCGTTCATGCTCGGTAAGTTAACAAGCAAATCGCTCGCATTGTAAGAAGAACGCAACCCTAAATAAGGCGAGGTAATAATACTAACGCGATCACGCAAAGCATTTAAAAACTGAGCTTCATCGTCATCGTGCAAAGCTGATGCCGGTTTCGGTGCTGCAGAGTCTGATGAGCTGTAAACATAATAGGAATTCGCAACTTTAATCTCTTGTGGTAAAGGAGCTGCTGTTTCAGTGTGTAGCTGCTTAATCGCTTGACGATTACGATGAATTTGGCTGCGATCAGTTTTAATCTCATGTAGGGCCGCTTTTTGCGAAGCGCGTAATTCTGCCACTTCGGCACGCAGCTGAGCGATTTGATTTTCAAGCGCCTTAGTTTCAGCATCGATCTTATCCATTGAAGGACTAGCAACTTGACTCGCATCAGCCGCTAAAGCCGTCAATGAGCTTAGAGCTAGGAAAGAAAATGCAATTACGAGCCATTTTTTCATGAGAATGTCCTGTAACGGTCTTAGAATGAGGCCGCGCAGTATAAAGAGCTTAGCTGGGCTAAACAACTGTAACGCGCTTGAACAAGACTGTCTGGGCAAATAATGCTCAATCAACTTGTTTATTAGGCATGCCAATCGTTGATGAGCTCTATACCCATCGTAGCTCAAGATGCGAAGCTAGGGTTTCAGATTGCGAGAAGTTGCGGCGTTCTGATTGAGCAAAAGGCGAGGAATAGTTATTCTATTTCGAGCTTTTTGTGATTGAAAAACGCCTCAAATTCGACTTAAGGTGGAAGCCTAG
>JBDNGR010000318.1:0-3504 GCA_041689165.1 Coxiellaceae bacterium | reverse complement strand
CATGCCAGGCTTGGTTTATTCCAAAGATGTCAATGGGGTATATTTAGGTTGTAATGACGCCCAGGCAAAAATTGTGGGGTTAAAATCTGCTGCTGATGTTGTAGGGAAAACTGATTTTGACCTTCTCAGTAAAGATCAAGCGGAAAAGCTTAGAAGAAATGATTTAGAAGTTATAGAAAAGGGAATATCTATAAATACGGAGGAAAGAATAATTCTTTCTGATGGGCAAGAAGTAACCTTTAATTCAAGCAAGGAACCACTAACCAATGAAGCTGGAAAAATCATCGGGATAATCGGCATTTCCAGAGATATTACCAATGAAAAAAAAGCGCAAGAAAAAGAAAAACTCGCTTTACAAAAAGCAGCCGCCGACGAAGCCACTAAACGCGCCTTATTGATTTTCTCTGGCATGTCGACTCATGATCTGCGAACACCGCTTTCCTCTATTAATCTGCGTGCAGCTTTTTTAAAGAAATATATTCCTGCTTTAATCGAAGCTTATAAAGCTGCCGCTGCTGCAGACTTTGATGTTCCATACCTACGTGATGTGATACTCGCCGATTTACAACAAGCACCCTTAGATATTCTACAAGGACTACGTGAAGCAAATGACTACATTGATTCTTCCTTAAAGAGTCTGAAAAGCGCCTCGCAAGGGGACGAAATGATAGCTAAAGATCAATTAGTAGATTGCAATATCGAAAAATTATTACGACGTATTATTGATAGCTATCCCTACAAAGAAGGCCAACAAACTTTACTACACTGGGATCATGAACATGACTTTGATTTCAAAGGCCATGTCATCTTCTTTAATCGCTTAATCGAAAACTTAATTAAAAATGCTTTTGAGCAAATTGAATTGAAAGGACGTGGTAAAATTTTTATTGTGTGCACTCAAATCGACAAGTTTAATACGATCAACATCAAAGACACCGCGGGTGGTGTAACTCAAGCTATCATCGATAACATGTTCAAGGGCATCCGAAGCGCTAAGCAGGGTGGCACTGGCATCGGCCTTTCTTCGGCGAAACAAATCATGCAGGGCATGAATGGCGATATTAAATGCCATCTGGTTGATGGCGATTGTATTGATTTTGTATTAAGTTTTCCTGTGCTATAAGACCTTTCGTAGCTCTAGCGGCAGTTGTAAGCCTCATCTTGACGTCCCTTTTGCTGACTCATTAAATGACCCTCTTCCTTCAGAAGTGGACATTGTAACTTTGCTCAAACCGGACATTACTCAATTGCTCCTACAATTCAAGAACCTGGATTGTCACTGATGAAGCTTTCGGCTAAGCTTCCTGCCCTATGCAAGAAGCCACCCAACTAGAACTTACCCCCACCGATACTGTTTCTCATACACCCATGATGAAGCAATATTTGCATATCAAGGCGCAACATCCCGATATGCTGGTTTTTTATCGCATGGGTGATTTTTATGAGCTGTTCTATGAGGATGCTGAGAAAGCCGCCCGCCTGCTTAATATTACACTGACTACCCGTGGTCAATCCGGCGGCAAACCCATTGCTATGGCGGGAGTACCCTTTCACGCAGCTGAAGGCTACCTAGCGAAGCTGGTAAAGATGGGTGAGTCCGTCGTGATTTGTGAGCAAGTGGGTGATCCCGCGACTTCCAAAGGGCCTGTTGCCCGTGAAGTCAGTCGAATTTTAACACCTGGAACTTTGAGTGATGAGGCACTACTGGATGAACGTGCTGATAGCATTTTAGTAGTGATCCATACTGAAAAAGCCTGTTTTGGTCTCGCCGCTCTTGATATCAGTAGTGGCCGTTTTAGTGTTCAGGAATTAAATGCCTGGGATCAAGTCTTAGCCGAGCTGGAACGACTTAAGCCCGCCGAGATTTTAGTGAGTGAGGATTTTCCTCAGGCCAAATTTTACAACACTAAGTTTTACAGCACTAAGGCCGGTATCAAATTTAGACCTCCCTGGGAGTTTGAGTTGAGTTCGGCGCGTCAATTGCTGTGCCAACAATTCAAAACTCATGACTTACGAGGTTTTGGCGTAGAAGATTTAAACACGGCTTTAGCCGCTGCTGGGTGCTTATTACAGTACCTCAAGTACACGCAACGCAGTGCGTTGCCTCACATACGCAGCATTAGCGTCGAGTCTGCTACAGACACCATTTGTTTGGATGCCAGTACCCGGCGTAATTTAGAAATTAACCGCAGCCTGAATGAGTCCAGTCAATACTGTTTAGTTAATTTATGGGATAAAAGTGCCACCCATATGGGTAGTCGTTTATTAGTGCGTTGGCTAAACCGGCCTTTACGCAATACGAATATTTTGCTGCGACGTCAGAGCGCCATAGGCGAGCTGATTAGTTTAGTGGCCTACTCTAAGCTCTATGAAAACCTGCGCCAAATCTATGATATGGAGCGTATCTTAGCGCGCGTGGCTTTGCGTACAGCTCGGCCGCGCGATTTGGCACAATTACGCAATTCTTTAGCTTTGTTGCCGTTTATTAAAAGTCAATTGCTGGCGATGCAGACGCCCTACTTAAATGAGATCAAACAACGCCTCGGTGATTTTAGTGAGCTTTTTAATTTTTTATATCGTGCAATCTTAGAGAATCCACCGGTCGTACTCAGAGAGGGTGGCGTTATTGCCCCAGGTTTTGATGCGGAATTAGATGAGCTGCGCAATCTCAGTGAAAACTCGCATCAGTATCTAGTTGATTTGGAACAACGCGAACGCAGCCGAACTGGCATAGCCACACTTAAAGTTGGCTACAACAGAATTCATGGTTACTTTATTGAGCTCAGCCGCGCGCAAGCTTTATCAGCTCCCGCTGATTATATGCGACGCCAAACACTGAAAAATGCTGAACGCTACATAACGCCTGAGCTAAAAAATTTCGAAGATAAAGTGTTGAGCAGCCGCTCGCGAGCTTTAGCTCGTGAGAAAGAACTTTATGAGCAAGTCGTGAGCTGTTTAATCGAGCATTTAGTGGCACTACAAGATACCGCGAGCGCTTTAGCAGAACTAGACGTGCTTAATACCTTTGCTGAACGTGCGGTGAGTTTAAACTTAAACTGCCCAAAATTCGTTAGTGAAGTGGGCATTCAGCTTGAACAAGGACGGCATCCGATTATTGAACAAGCTTTGGATTTACCTTTTGTGGCTAATGATCTTGAACTCAACCCACAGCGTCAAATGCTCATGATCACCGGACCCAATATGGGTGGTAAATCAACCTACATGCGTCAGGCTGCGCTCATTTGCTTGCTAGCCTATGTGGGCAGTTATGTGCCAGCGAAGACCGCTGTATTAGGCCCTATTGATCGTATTTTCACTCGTATCGGTGCTGCTGATGATTTAAGCAGCGGTCGTTCTACCTTTATGGTTGAGATGACTGAAACCGCTAATATTCTCAATAATGCTACTGCTCAAAGCTTGGTTCTTATGGATGAAATAGGACGCGGTACCAGTACTTTTGATGGTCTTTCCCTAGCATGGGCTTGCGCGACTTATCTCGCCAAT
>JBDNGR010000317.1:0-5324 GCA_041689165.1 Coxiellaceae bacterium | reverse complement strand
TGGTCAAATGATGATATTTCATGAGTAATTTCCTGCTTTAAGTTTTTCTAGAACTTTAAAGAGCTTACTCTTGAGATCTTTAGCTGGCCACTTCAGTGAATGACTGAAACTTTCAATTGCACTTCACTTGTGAATGGGCCCTATCTAATTGAGGAAACTTGAGAATAAATTCTGTATATTCACCAAGCTCAGACTGGCAAGTTATATTTCCATGATAGCCATTCATTACAGTCTTACAATAAGAAAGACCAATACCATAGCCATGATACGTTTTGGAATAAAATCGAGTAAAAAGTCTTGACAATGTTTCTTTGTCCATGCCTGCACTAGTGTCTTTAAAGTGCAAATAATTATATTTGCCATTTAGCTCGGTCCAAATATTAATACTTCCTTTACGCGATGCCTTTATGTAATACAAAGCATTTTTAGTTAAATTAAACAGGATATGAACGCTCAGCTCCTTATTACCTAAAAATTCAAAATTATTGTTTTTCTGCCAGCTGACAAGCTTTTCATCACCCTGATAGAAAGGATATCTACTCAAAGCATCGTTTATACAGTCCGCAATTGAACAAACTGTTAGATTCTCAGCAGAAACCTGGTTAACTTGTTTAGCATTCATTAATAACATGTCGATAACAGCATTAGCTTCTCCAACTTCATTATTAATATCCTCCAGCACAGGCTTCAAATCTTTGAATCTTTTCTCTGGGATGGTTGACGCAGGTAAATTCTGTTCTCTTGCTGAATTATAGGAAGTAATTAAATCATCAAGATAATCATTTGTGACACTAACAGCAGCCTGGATGGTAGCAAGTGGGGTTCTTAACTCATGTGCCACATTAGAAGCTGCCATTTCGATAGCATTGAGTTTTTCGTTTTGCACAATATCATTATTATGACTAAACACCCCTGCAATCAAAGCTGCTGCCCCCAAAGTTGAAACAACTCCCACAAAGTTGACTGTTCCCGGAATAAAAATAAAAGCTGCAGAAGAAGTATATAAATAGAATAAAAAAGCTGCTGGAATACTAACCAACAGTATCACCATCACACTTATTGCATCAAATAACAAAAAAAGAAAAAACAAAGCAGACAAGCAGTTCATTAACCACATGGTTGAGCCATTATTTTTTAATGTCATGTAAGTGAAAAAAAACGGCAAACAATAAGAAGCTGTGAAGTACCAGTACAGAACTAGTGATCTTTTTAAAAAAGTTGGCCAGTAATTATGAAAAACCAGTACTAGACAGAGAAAGCTTGCAGTTAGTCTGAGAGCCAGACTCTCATGTTCCTGATGCGAACCTGAAAGCCAAATTAGGTGGTACAAGGGATAATTAAAAAACATAATTATCCCAAATGTCTTAATTTGACGGCTTGACCAGTCAATCCTTTGAGCTATGCGCTCTTTAAGATAATTGATTTCCTTCTTTATAGCCGTACGATCCATGCCCGCTTATCTCCTCAGACAACCTATTCCACATTTGTAACTGATGAGAACCTATGAAGTCAAATGCTTGTTGTACTTGTTGAGGGTCTTCTGACCATGCTTTTAATAGAGGTTCTAAGGCTGTCTCGAAGTGCTCAACTTTTTTATGGATTAAGAAAAAGAGCAGGCCTGCTTCGCCAACACCTAAGCTTTTGATTAGTAAGTATAAATATTGATAGTCGATGTTATCCAGTTTCTCATAAGCTGCAAATGCACATAAACCATTATACCAATCGTGGTCACGCAACCACTTCAGATGGCCATAGTTAAATTCTTTTACGAAGGGAAGGTAATATTCTTCATCAATCACCTCTGTGCTTAACCCTGGTTTTAAGCTATCTGCAAAGTTATAAAACAAAACCTCATGGGAGCGTCCGCTACCACCAAACTCTTCGGCTAAATTTTGCAAAATGATGTTTTTGGCAGCTTTATTTGGCGCATGATTACCCATGTGCCAGAGGAAATCATGGAAATGCCCTCTTATATGATAAAACACCTTGGCGAAATGTACTTTTTGGTCTAATGTCCATTGCTGGGTTAACTCAGCTTGGAAAAGAGGTATCATTTTAATTTTTTGCTCATAGTCAGAAACCCATTGACTCACAAACTCGTACAAGCCATTTAATTGAAAAGGCATATTGGAAGTAACTGGAGCTTCTTTAGTAATGTCGATTGCAAGGTTCATATCAATTCTCCTTTGTAGCTAAAAACCGTATCTGAAAGCTTTTTCCACATATCCAGCTGGAAATCTTTAATAAAGTTAAATACTTCCTGCACCATCTCTGGGGATTTGAACCACAACTGATTGAATGCGGTCAGAAAAATATTATCAAAATGATCGGCATTAATATGAACGTTAAAGAAAGTAAGATGTTTTTTCTCAGTTCCCATACTGACTGCCACATTGTATAAATTTAGGTAGTCCACATTATCGAGGCGCTCAATAGCCGCAAATGCCGCCAAACGGTGATCCCAATCGTGCGTCATTAACCAACGTAATTGACCTTCAATATATTCCCGCATAAAAGAGAGATACCATTTTTGATCAAGCAGTTCAAGTGACAAGTCAATACCCCACCCTTTAGCAAAAAATTGATACAGTTGTTCATGAGAAAGGCCATGCTTACCAAACCCATCTCTAGTATTCGTAAGTATCATCTCTTTGGTTTCAGCATTAGGCGCAAAACTTCCCATGTGCCAAAGTAATTCTGCAAAATGCCCTCGAGCATGGTAAAGAGTTTTAATAAAGTATTGTTTCAGAGGCAGGGTCCATTGACTCGTTAACTCTGGCTTGAATAGATCAATTGCCAAAGTAGCCTCCTGATAACTCTCATTCCATTCTTGCAAAAATGAGTCTAATTCATGCGCAATGGGAGCTGCCACAAAGACGATTTCGTTACTTATTAACGGTGCTTTCATGCGAGCTTCCTGTAACTTTTTGACATATTTGAACTATTAGAAAATGTGAGTTTTATGCCCGAAATTATGTGAACATTATATTACAAAGAGGCTTAATGGCAAGAAGAGGTTTTTACATATCGCCGATTCACAAGTGAAGTGCCACACTAAGATGGTTTGATTTTAGTGTTCATAGAGCTCTAGCTTTCTATTTATTTTCTATTTTTTAGAACATGGGTAGAAAACTGAGCAGGCAAATTCGCGTAACGAATGCGGCAGCTATGATAACAATGATTTAATCCACGCCAGGTAGCAGAAGTCACGTAGAGGGGATAATCTCGAAGGTACCAACCAAAGGAGATTACTATGCCCATCGCACCTCAAGATGCGAAGTTTTAAGTTTCAGCTTGCGAGCAGTAGCCCGATGACACTGCGCAAAAGCGAAGGAATAGTTGGGCTCTTTCGAGCGTTTGTGATTGAGGAAGCGCGCTAGTGCGACGTCAAGATGCACGTTACAACTCGCATCTTGAGATACGAGAGGTATAGAACTGCTTTAGTCTGGATAGATGCAAGCCTACCGTTAATCGAGATTTCAAATTGAACTTAGAAACTTGGGCTCGGGGTACGAGGCGGAGTTGCTGGCAATAGAGGGTAACCAGCACCAGAAGCTGGAGATCCAGAATTTGATAAATCAAAGGCGGGGGCTGGAACTGGAACACCCGCAAGCAGGTTCATTTTAAATCGTGGCGGAGTACGATAACCAGGGGGATAGAGCAGTGAACTTGGCTCTTCTTCAGATGAAGCACAAGAACGTACTTCCTCTAAACGCACTTCCTTAGTGGGCTCTGAATATAAAACTTGATAAGCACCGCGGTGATTATTAGTGCTTACGGTCATCTTTCCTAACTGATCATCTAAATTCATTATATGAGGAGAACTTGGAAATTTTATAGTGTGGTCGTGGTCGTGTCCGTGAACAAAGCACAAAGAATCTCTACTTTCACTCAATAAAGCCGGACGATGTAAATCTCTGTAATCTCTGTTCCACATGAGTCGATGAACAGGATTGCGCATAATGTTAGCTTTAGGCATTACATCCAGTATTGCCTTAACACCCCCACATTCCTGCACTTCAGTATTAATCGCATCGATAGTAGTTGCTAGCTCGGCTGCTGTGCTAGCTTTAAAATCAACCAAAAAATAGTTGGCTAATGCATGCAAAGTTTCTAAACCCACGGGCGCATGCGTATAAATATTAATGGCCTTATTATCAGCACTTAACTCATAACTGAGTAATTTAACCTCAGGTAAATAACTTGTTTCAATGATCTTAGCTATCTCAGGTTTTAGTTCAGGCATTCGTGTTAGCAAAGTCTGCATATTCGATAAAGAACTGTCCTGCTCTTTACCCTTCACAAAAATGGTTTCAGCAAATTCAAACGACGAATCTGTAACAACTGGGGTATAAGCACGTATGAATTCACCGTCGTGATTCGAGGCAATAACTTCTACTTTCAAATCTAGTTCTTTTAATCGATTCAATATAAATAAAGTGAAGGCATCTTGATTGCCGCGATCACATAATACATCACCGATTAAGCGTACTAAGACTGACTTAACAGGTGCTTTGGCCTTATCTAAAATCTCCTTGAATCGTCTAATATCACCTGATGTCAACCCGCTAACATCCTTCTTATAAAACGCGCTGAGCTCAGCATAATCCACTTCATCAAGTTCAGTGATCACTTTTTCACGAATCAAAATATATAAAAACTTAATAGCATTGGCGTGCAAATCACCCATTGTGAGCACTGTCTCAGGTGTCGCACCCATTCGTGGATCTAAGATACTCGGAAAGCTATCTAAATTAGCTGTTGCTGCTGCATGAAATTTTGGCGCAAAAGGCGATAAGACAACAGGTCTGTAAGCTTCAATCTTAGCTCTGCGCTCAGCAGGAGCAGTAGCGAATATGGCTTCGAAAATCTCGGGGCAGGGGAGCTTAGGGTCAGCCAAAGCGTGAGAGTTATAAAGCGCATAATCGTCGCTGAAATTCGCGATTATAAAACAGATGTAAGAATCATAATCAATATCTGCGTCTGCAGTAGGATTGGATTGCAAATAAGCCTTGAGATGAACCAATCGTCGATCCTTAGCCTCTAACCCTAAGCCACGACGGAGTTTCCGCATAGCTTTCGCCAACGAACTAGTGGGTCGCTGTGCGTGAGTATGGGCTCGGTAGAGAACTAGAGCTTCTGTACGCTTCATCGTTTGATTAACTCACCTGAATCGAAAAGTGTGAAGATAATAGTCTTTTTTAGGCTTTTTGGATACCCTGAAATTTCACTGTAGTGAGAGAAAAAACCTGCGACAGACTCATCAAGCAATATCACCCAAATGGGCCATGCAGACAACCGTTGACAGCTTCGGCTCTCTGGCC
>JBDNGR010000316.1:0-6256 GCA_041689165.1 Coxiellaceae bacterium | reverse complement strand
GATTGCGGAATGACACAATATATTGCAACAAAGCCTCATGCTTAATCTTTTTGCCTTTATAATGAATCTGCACGCTACCCCAATCTGGCTGGCCTGTGACTAGGCAATTCGCTTTTAACAAATCTGAACACAGTGTTTCTTCGACTATCTCATCACCGGTTTCTAACAAACTCGGCGCAACAAGATAGGTCTCGCAATCAATATCCAAATTATCTAAGTTAATGCCGTCTAGATGTGTTTTAAGTGCGCTGTCTTTAACTTCTACTAAACTCGTAATGCGAACTTGCACTTCACCACCCACACGAGCTGAGATATCAGCAACGATAGTTTGCTGTAGGCGTGCTACATCTTTGATTTTTGTATTATTGAAAGAATTAAAATAGAGCTTCATCGATTTCGATTCGATGATATTAGGCGTACTACAGCCATACACAATTTCCGCTAAAGCAACGACCGGTTTGCCACGCTCGTTTAACCAAGACACTTCATAGTGGTTCCAAATATCAAAACCATAAAACGGTAATTGCGCGTCTTGCACACCCATATCATTACGCTTTAATTGTCGGGTTACAGCAAATAACTTACTCGGATCATAAGTAGCGCTATAGTACGATTGTCGGCCTAGTTCAGATTGTTCGGGGGTGAGGGCAGTCATTGGTAAACCTAATAACTAAAAAAACGACTCTGTAATAACACAGAGTCGTCTAGTCTTTGAAAATTTAAATGGCTTTTAACAGATCTTGAACTGAAAAGCTAAGAGAGGTGAGCCTAGTTAAAGTTTAGGTGTGTGGGGGGGGGAAATTACTCCAGACTTCTCATCTACACCTGGCCTTGCAGGAGCAGGAGTAAGAGCAGGAGCAGGAGCAGGAGCAGGAACAGAACAACCGCTTACTGTTGCTGTTCGGCTTAGACTGCCAAACCTCCCCATAAGAAGATTTTGAGTTTCCTTCCCTGCCCAAAACCCATTTTGCGCTGCAAAACCCAGCAAGCTCATCGCCGCAACACCCACCGCAACAGGGCCAACCAGTCCTGGTAGGGACAGCGTTAAAGCCATAGCCACTAAAGCTATAACAGCCAGAGCATTAATCCCAATCGCGATCACCGGAATTAAAGGATCATCAGTACTTTTAGCTTCTTTATTTCTATTAAAAAAATAACTAACACCGGAGGCCATAACCCCTACGCCTAGCAAAGCCGCTACAACCGCTAATTGTACCAAGGCTGCCATTGGCACAAAGCACAGTCCTAAGCCAAGACCCGTAGCTATAAGACCACCCCAGCCGCTAAGCGAGGAGTATAGCGAGCGAACAGGGTCAATCTTTTTCTCTTTTGGCATAACAACCTCTCTTAAACTGAAGTACCGAAATCAACTCAACCATGTTTGTTTAGATTTTGCGCTACATCACATTTATTAACAAGCTTAGCAGACAAAGCTTAAGGAAAAGTTAAGGGCACCTCTATATACCTCTCGACCCTAAAGCTGCGAAGTTTTAAGTTTTAGCTTGCAAGCAGTAGCTCGATGACATTCCGTAAAAGCGAAGGAATAGTGGGGCTCTTTCGAGCTTTTGTGATTGAGGAAGCGGGCTAATGCGACGTCAAGATGAGGCTTACAACTTTTTTTTTATCAGTCTGTTGCAGCTCTCGCCTTCCCATCTGGCTAATAGCCGAGGTTCAGAGCAAGCTTTAGTTCTCTACCGGTAGAATCTGATCCAAAATACCCTGTAACTCATCTAGGCTATGGTAATGCACCATTAGCGTTCCTTTGCCCTGGTTACCATGCTTGATTTGCACATGAGCCTTGAGCTTCTCAGACAAAGTGTTTTGCAGACGTGCGATATCAGGATCGATACGTGGTGCATTGGATTTAGTTCGTTCAGTATTTTGTTGTTGCACTAACTGCTCTGCCTGACGTACAGACAACTGTAGATTAACAATCTTGTGCGCAAATATCGTTTGCTGTACCGGTCCTAAGGCAAGCAGAGCGCGGGCGTGTCCCATTTCGAGCTGAGCTTTTTCAACTAGGTGTCGCACTTCAGGATTTAGATTTAACAAGCGTAATAAATTAGTCACAGCGGCGCGCGATTTACCGACGGCATCTGCGACACTTTGATGTGTCATTTCAAATTCATTAATCAAGCGCTGTAAGGCCATTGCTTCTTCAATAGCATTCAAATCTTGGCGCTGAATATTTTCAATCAACGACATGGCAATAACAGCACGATCCGGTAAATCACGAATGACGACGGGTACTTCTGTTAAATTAGCTAATTGTGCGGCACGCCAGCGACGTTCACCGGCAATAATTTCATAACGATTTTCGCTAACCGCACGCACCACGATCGGCTGAATAATGCCTTGTGCACGAATAGAGCTGGCTAATTCTTCCAGTGCCTCTGATTCAATTTCACGGCGTGGCTGATAGCGGCCTGGTTGCAATACATTAACAGAAAGTGTCATTAACTGTGCGTTTGTCTGATGCTCTGTCGTTGGTGTATGCAGAGGTGCCGCCATTGGGCGATCACCCAGTAACTCAGCAAACGCCATCTCGCCAAAACCTTTACCTAAACCACGTTTTTTTTGAATCATTTTCTACCTTAAAGCCTTAGGTCGCGAATTCTGTTAAGCCATTTTTCTCTAATAAGCGCGCTTCTTGCCGACGCAAGATTTCTCCTGCTAATGCCAAATAGGCAATTGCGCCTTGTGAAGTACTATCATAACTGATGACCGGCAAACCATGGCTCGGTGCTTCTGCTAGACGCACATTACGCGGGATAAGTGTTTGATACACTTTGTTACCAAAATGCTCCATCAATTGCTCTGAGACTTCGAGCGCTAAACGGTTACGCCCATCGTACATAGTGCGCAAAATACCTTCTAATTTCAGACCGTGATTGGCCGCTTGGCGAATTTGATCAATACTTTTCAACAAACTTGCTAAACCTTCCATCGCATAATATTCACATTGAATCGGCACTAACACACTTTGTGCGGCAATAAGAGCATTGATGGTAAGCATATTAAGCGAGGGTGGGCTATCAATTAAAATAAAATCATAATTAGCTTCTATGGATGTTAGAGCTTTTTTTAAGACTTGTTCGCGCTGCTCGGTTTTTAACAAACGAATTTCAGCCAGGGTTAAATCACCATTACTCGGCAACAAGTCAATTTGGCTTTGCGTATGCACCAAAATGTCGGCCGCATTTGCTTCGTTTAATAAAACGTCGTTGATACTGTTTTCTAAAGATTTTTTATCAACACCCAGACCTAGGGTGGCGCTGCCTTGTGGGTCCAAATCAATCAACAAAACTCGTTGCTTGATCGCCACAAATGAGGCGGCCAAATTAACACTCGTGGTGGTCTTTCCCACTCCGCCTTTTTGGTTAGCTACAGCAATTATCCGAACCACCGCTTACTCCTTCATGATCACCAGATGCCGCTCAGCAGCCAGCCCCGGGACTGTTAATTTCTCAACCTTATAGGGCTGATGAATATCGTTAAGCTCTTCCGTCGGATAAAGGCCTTTCATGGCAAGCCATTGGCCATTAGGGGCCAAAAGGTGCTTACTCAGGCTAATAAATTCAGCTAGGGAAGAGACTGCTCGGGCCATAATATCACTAAACCCTGAGCCATCGTCAAAACTTTCTACCCGGCTATGAGCGAGCTTTACATTGGTGATTTTGAGCTGGCTGATGGCCTGGGCAATGAAGCGCAACTTCTTACTATTGCTATCCAAAAGCACAAATTCATAGTGCGGAAAGGCCACAGCTAAAGGGATACCGGGAAAGCCTGCGCCCGTTCCCATATCTAAAATTCGTGGGCCCTGGATAAAGAGCGCTAAGCTCAAGCTATCCAATAGATGGTGTGACACCATTTCCTCAGGCTGAGTAATGGCGGTTAAGTTATAGCTACGATTCCATTTTACCAAGAGCTCAAGATAGGCGAGCAAGGTGTGTGGGGCATGTGCATTAAGCCGCAAGCCTAAGCTCGTTAGACCTTGCTGGAGAAGAGTGGTGGTTGTCATAAGCTGAGGATGATAAAGCGATTGTTTCGTGCTGTCATCTTAGCCGCTGCTTGGTTGGCGTTGGGCTGAATAAATAAATGATTCCACAGCTTGGGCCGCGTTTAAGACACGATCTATGAATTAACCACGGCCTTGTAGGGGCAGGCCCCCGTGCCTGCCCTCTTTCAGTTGGGTGTATGTTTGACAAATAACCTCAATGCCTAATGCACAGCCGGCCTGTGTGCATGTGTGGTAACTGGCATTGATGTGCAATTAAGAGGGCAACCACCCAAATACCCACACAAGTATTGCCCCTACAGCTTCTTCGTAGAAAGTTTCATTGTAAATAAATGATTCCGGGTGCTGGCAGTGCTTACGATGGGGTCTCTGAATTAACCACGGTCTTGTACGGGTGGCTTTGCTCTGTAAATTGGGTGCCCACCTTCGTTGGATTAACCACGGTCTTGTAGGGGCAGGCCCCCGTGCCTGCCCTCTTTCAGTTGGGTGCCTGTGTGGTAACTGGCATTGATGTACGGTTGAGAGGGCGGGGACAGGGCCCCGCCCCTACAGCTTCTTCGTAGCAAGTTTCATTGTAAATAAATGATTCCGGGTGCTGGCAGTGCTTACGATGGGGTCTCTGAATTAACCACGGTCTTGTACGGGTGGCTTTGCCCTGTAAATTGGGTGCCCACCTTCGTTGGATTAACCACGGCCTTGTAGGGGCAGGCCCCTGTGCCTGCCCTCTTTCAGTTGGGTGCCTGTGTGGTAACTGGCATTGATGTACGGTTGAGAGGGCGGGGACAGGGCCCCGCCCCTACAGCTTCTTCGTAGAAAGTTTCATTGTAAGTAAATAATTTCGAGTATTAGGCAGCGCATGCCAACCCAACGTTTTTTAATTTTTACTTAAAGTCAAAGTGGCCGAGTGACTGCCGAGAGCTTGAAAACTACAGTGATAGTAGGTGGTTGTAGAGTTACAAAAAATAGTTGGGTATTTGTAAAATACAGATGCTTTCTGAGCGCTGGTTGGGGAGCTTAGTAATAATGCGAATTGATCGGGTGTACGTTCAGGCATGAAGTCTAATGCATAAACTTTATTTTGCTCACCCGGCTTTAGGCTTTCAAGTGCTTTGCTAGGGCGCACAGTCAAATTAAAGCTATCCGAAGTATTGTTATTGATTGTTAAATTGAAATCGTCGGCTAGTGCTGAAAAACTTGCTAGAGTTAGCATTGAAACTATGAGTGTTTTAGATTTTTTCATAATGATGCTCCTGGTATGATAACAAAACTAAGATTCAGAATAGCACAAAGCATTGCTATAGGGGAAAAAAAGGAATGTTAAAAACGGATTTACTAGTTATTGGTGGCGGCATCAATGGCGTAGGGGTGGCAGCAGAAGCGGCTTCACGTGGTTTAAACGTAATACTTTGTGAAAAGGCTGATTTAGGGAGCGGCACTTCATCTAACAGCACTAAATTAATTCACGGTGGCTTACGCTATCTAGAGCAGGGACAATTTCATTTGGTTATGGAGTCATTGCGTGAACGTGCCATTTTATTGAAGCGCGCACCGCAACTAGTACACCTACTAAAATTTATTCTTCCCTTCACAAAAGGACAGCGAGCAGCCTGGCAGATCCAATTAGGTCTTAAGTTATATGATTGGCTTGCAGGCCGCCATAAGTTAACAAGATCAGGTTCTCTAGCGCTAAGTGCTCAGAACCCGCTCAAAAATGACTATAAAACCGCCTTTAGCTATTATGATGCACAGACTGACGATGCACGCCTGGTTATTTTAAATGCCTTATTTGCGCGCGAGTATGGCGCCAAAATCTTAAGTCAAACTGAATGTATAAAAGCCGAGACTAAGCAAAATAATTGGCTAGTGACTTTAAAGTCGGGTGAGCTAATACAGCAAGTACAAGCGCAAGCAGTTGTAAATGCCGCTGGTTGCTCAACGGCTTCAGTACTGCAACATATTTTTAAAATTGAACATAATATTCAAACGCATTTTGTCAGAGGCAGTCATATCGTTATTCCAAAATTATATGATGAGCAACATGCCTATACCTTGCAAAACGAGGACGGCAGAATTATTTTCACCATCCCCTACGAAAATCATTACACACTGATTGGCACCACAGATGTATTTGTTAATAATCCTGCTTTCAAAGCTGAAATCACGTCTGATGAAGTGGCTTACCTGATAAAAAACATTAATAATAATTTCACTAAACAAATTAAAGCCGCTGATGTTGTT
>JBDNGR010000315.1:0-2465 GCA_041689165.1 Coxiellaceae bacterium | reverse complement strand
TTTAGTGGCTTCGTCTGCAGCTGCTTTCTGTAAAGCGAGTTTTTCGTTTTCTTGGGCGCGTTTGAGTTCAGTGATGTCTAAAGAGATACCAAGAACAGCATAGGTTTCATTTACTTTGTTTTTTAGAGGAACTTTTTGACTCAAAACGATGGCTTCTCTTCCATCAATGGTTGAGTTTTCTTCTGCTGTTTTTGATTTACCTGTTGTAATAACATCAATATCGTTTTCTCTGAACTTTAAAGCGCTTCCTTCTGGCCATGGAAGATCAAAGTCAGTTTTGCCAATAATTTCACTTCCTGACTCAAAGCCTAAACTATTTGCTTGCTTGTCATTGCACCCCAGGTAGTGTCCTTCTTTGTCTTTCCAGTAAACGTGGCCTGGTAAGTGGGCAATAATGCTTTTAAGAGTAAGCTCGGCATTTTCTTTTTCAGTTAAAAGCTTGTCCTCTTTGGCTTTGATGTCGTCAATTTTGTAAGAAGATCCAAGCAAGCCTACAACGTTATTGTTGGAGTCTTTTAAAGGTACTTTATGTGAAAGGTAAGTCGACGGAATACCATCAGCATCATAAGCTACTTCTTCTAGTTGCTTTGCTTCGCCAGATTGCATAACTGCTGAATTAGTTTTATCGAGAATTGTGGCTAATTCTGGGTGGTTTTTGAAGCATGGCAAATCCTTATTCCGTCTCCCTATAACTTCATTCCGGGAGGAAAAGCCCATCATTTTAGCCTGTGCTTCATTACACCCCTGGTAAACGCCATCTTTATCTAACCAATATACATGGTCTGGCAAGAAGGCAAGCAGATCTTCTAGTGAAATCAAGGGGCTTTTGTTCATATGTTTATCGTCTATATTTAATTATTAAACAGCTTACTATTCCACAAGTACTAAAGCTAAGAGCAAAGCCGGTCATTAAAAAATAATCTTTAACTAAGTAACCATGCCATACAGTAAAAAACTGCATGACATTAAAACCCGCAAAGGTGGTGATTGATAACTCACGAGCATCTTTCTTTTTATAAATCTTGATTGCTTGAGGGATAAATAAAAAGATATTGAAGAGCAAGCCAAAACTAAATACTATTTCAATGAATCGAGTCATCCATAACTCCATTGATATCTCCTTAGGACATTAAGCTATCGCATCTTCATACCCGAAGCTGGGTTGCTGGAAAGCGAGCGATACTAAACTAGTAGCTTCGGCTGAGGCTGTCAATGGGGCAGGGTACTTTTTAAATCTTAAAGCAACTGGTCTTAGGAGATTAGGGTTTCTAGGTTTGATTAAATATTCGTATGTTGCTGCCATAGCTTTATTTCTACCGCTTGGATAGACCTCGAAATCATATAGGCCCTCTACCCATAATGTCATTACAGCACATTCTTCTTTGAGGTAGTCTAAGCAGCATGAAAAAGCATGATCATAATCAAATTCGTGACCACCTTGCTGCCCAACATAACGCTCTAAATAATCTTTAATGTTTAAGTTTATAGCCATTCTGTAATCAGTGTCGCTATTATAGAGATGCTCTACTTTAGCTAGTTGCGTCTCAAAATCTTCATGCTTAGCCCATTGATCCCATCGCTTGATATCGTAAGGTATGTTCAAATCTTCAATGGCTTCTTTATTTCTTTTAAGCCATGAATTACCCTCCAAAAATGCTATGTTGTAGAGTGCTTCGTTAGAGCTTGCAGGATCATCGATTTTCAGGGTATGCCATTGAACAGTGTCATCTATTAGTAGAGTACACCGCTGAAATGAAGCATTTATCAATTTTATCGTGGCTAACAACTTCTTGCCTTCGTGAGTTGACTGGCCCACGCTAATTGGCAGTAAACAATGAGCATCTTTAAACTCCTTCCTATGGCTGATCGGGCACTCTCTGAAGGAAGCTTTTACAATTCTATTATCTACTGTAACCATTAGGCACCTCAGCTTTTTTAAAGAATAATTTTAGCCATTGCTCTGACAAGACTTACTGAGCCACATGCAGTTTTAGTCGGGCAAATCTAACTATCGGTTGAGCCGTATAGTGCCATAAGTCGGGTTGTTTGTAAGCCGTGGATTACACGGTAACGGGGGATTTTCTTACACGCTGGGTCTGTTGTGATCTGAAGTTGAACGGCTGAGAACTTAAGTGATGCGGCGGCTTGGGTGCCTAGTCAATGCTAAGGCGCTGACCGGGAGGAGAGTGCCTGACCAGGCCCTAATGTGAAGGATGATCTTTAGACTGACGCAGTGGCGGCAAATCGAACATGAGTGCGTATTTTTTACGCTCTGCAACATTTTCTTTATCAAGATCGAGCGGGCTTTGCCCATACGCATTTCTAATGTGTTCGTCAGCCGTATGTTCACGTAATAAACGAACTATTTCCGCATATATACCCCTCGCCATTGAATGTACTGGAAATTTTTTCTGAAATGGATTACCAATACGGCCATGAGATGTCAGCCGCTCAATGACGAGCAA
>JBDNGR010000314.1:0-1622 GCA_041689165.1 Coxiellaceae bacterium | reverse complement strand
CAGCACGCGCATGTAGCTCGCGTCCTTGGCTAGCCAGCTTTCGCAAAACTCACGGTTTGATGTGATGGCGTTGCAGGCTTTCAGCTCAGCACACACAGTTTCTAATACTCGTATCGACATTGATTTTCTCCCATTAACAACACGTGTATTTATCCATCGTGTCTGCAAATGGTGTGTTAACGGATGCGTCCTCGAGCACAGTGTTTAGCAACACAGCTTAGACTCAAGTTTTAAATGCAACACCCCAGCCCAACGGGCATAGGATGTTGTTATGAAAAGACAAAAAAGCACCTCAATAGTGAGGAACGTGGCGTGATATTCGCTGAACATCATCGTGGCAGCAGCCAACGTGCCATTGGGGCGCTTTGGTGCCGTCCTGCCAGCACGATCGGGCGTGAATTGGCGCGGGGACGGCAGGCGGATGGGCTCTATTGCCCGTCAGCCGCACGGCGCGTTTATGGTGACCGTCGCTTGCGTTGTCGGCGCAAGCGCAAGTTGGTTGAGGGCGGTGAACTCTACCGTTTTGTCCGTGTTCATCTCGTGTATCACAGCTGGTCACCGACGCAGATTTCGCACAGACTGCGGCGCATGAAACCGGATGATCCCGCAAGCCACGTGAGCCCCGAAACCATCTATGCCGCGATCTATGCCCAGCCCCGGGGTGGTCTAAAGGCTGAGATGATTGACGCGTTACGGCAGGCGAAACCCAAGCGCGGGTTGCGACGTACGACGTCGAGCAGTAGCTCTATCGTGCCGGAAACATTGCGTATTATCCACCGCCCCGAAGAAATAGAGGCCCGGATTGTGCCGGGGCACTGGGAAGGAGATCTGATCAAAGGGGCCTTCAACCGCTCTTCGGTGGGCACTATCGTCGAGCGTAAAACGCGCTTTGTTGTCCTGTGCAAAATGAACGGCAACGGCGCGGCTGCCGTCCTCGATAGCTTCTCGCGCCAGATGAAACGACTGCCCGCGGCCTTGCGCAAGAGCATGACCTATGACCGTGGTTCCGAGATGGCTTGCCACCCAGAATTGGCACGGCGGCTGAAAATAGACATCTGGTTTTGCGACCCGCACTCGCCATGGCAACGCGGCAGCAATGAGAATACAAACGGCTTGCTGCGCCAATTCATGCCGAAGGGCGCGGACCTGAGTGACGCCAGTCAAACATGGCTAAACGAAGTGGCTGCGCTGCTGAACAATCGCCCCAGAAAGACCCTTGGCTGGAGAACGCCCGCCGAAGCAATGGCCGACGAAATCGAGGCCTTCAAACCAGGTGTTGCGCTTGCAACTTGAATCCAAGAAGCGTGGATGCCGCGGTGCGGCCACCTCAAAACGGCCCTTAATCAAGAGCCAAATCAAACCCTAATCTTGTTCCCGTAGTTTGTTCCAAACTATGGTTTTTTTAGACCAGTGATCGTCGATTGATTGAGTGAAATCCGCCCTTACAAGTTTTGCTCGCCGTATGTTCCAAAGTCGATCATCCTGACGTAAAATAATCCCTTCAATGTGTGCATCTGAAAATTTACTTGTAGTGTCGTTTACAAATTCCAACAATTCATGAATGTCTTGTGATTTCAGATCAAATCTTTTCGGTATTTTGAAGTCGAGGTTTTTTGCAAGTG
>JBDNGR010000313.1:0-10332 GCA_041689165.1 Coxiellaceae bacterium | reverse complement strand
GCTCTCTTGAGCGAGCAGCGCAGTGTATGGGTTTATACATGAGCATGCGAGCCAAGAGAGCAACAACGCCCCAGAGCAAAATCGAGCACACCGGACGGAATCTGAGTCCGATATTTTGCTTTGGGGCTAGGCGCTCTCTTGGGCGAGCAGCGCAGTGTATGGGTTTATACATGAGCATGCGAGCCAAGAGAGCAACAACGCCCCAGAGCAAAAGAGCGACTCAGATTACATCATGCCGCCCATGCCTCCCATTCCGCCCATACCCCCCATACCACCGCCCGCAGCACCACCCTCATCCCTCTTCGGAGCATCAGCAATTAAGCATTCGGTAGTGATCATAAGACCCGCAACAGAAGCCGCATGTTGTAGCGCCGTACGAGTTACTTTGGTTGGGTCTAAGATACCCATCGTGATCATGTCACCAAACTGACTGGTAGCCGCATTATAACCATAGTTAGCGTCTTTATTAGCAGCAACTTGTGCTAAGACCACTGCAGGTTCATCACCTGAATTGGCCGCGATTTGACGTAAAGGTGCTTCCATCGCACGGCGTGTAATGTCTACACCAACGCGTTGATCATCATTAGCTACATCAACATTGTCCAAGGCTTGCAGAGCTCGGATAAGCGCTACACCACCACCAGGAACCACGCCTTCTTCTACAGCAGCACGAGTAGCATGCAGAGCATCTTCAACGCGCGCTTTCTTCTCTTTCATTTCAACTTCAGTTGCAGCACCAACCTTGATTACTGCTACACCGCCAGCTAATTTAGCCAAACGTTCTTGCAGTTTTTCACGATCATAGTCAGAACTTGAGTTTGAAACTTCAACACGAATTTGTTCAATACGTGCTTTGATATCTTTAGCATCACCTGAACCATCAATAATCGTGGTGTTTTCTTTGGTGATAACGACACGTTTAGCCGTACCTAAATCAGTTACGCTTGCGCTTTCTAAGCTCAAGCCTACTTCTTCAGAAATCACTTTCGCGCCGGTTAATACAGCAATGTCTTGCAACATAGCTTTACGACGATCACCAAAGCCTGGAGCTTTAACGCCACACACTTTAACAATGCCGCGCATGTTGTTAACTACTAAAGTAGCTAGTGCTTCGCCTTCGACATCTTCAGCAACGATAAACAAGGCTTTGCCAGATTTAGCTACCGCTTCTAACACAGGTAACATTTCACGGATATTAGAAATCTTTTTATCCACTAATAGGATAAAAGGATTTTCCAATTCAGCGCTCATGCTTTGTTGGTTATTGATGAAGTAAGGTGAAATATAACCACGGTCGAATTGCATACCTTCAACCACAGCCAATTCATTTTCAAAACCAGAACCATCTTCAACGGTGATAACGCCTTCTTTACCCACTTTAGTCATCGCTTCGGCAATCAAGTTACCGATGCTTTCATCAGAGTTAGCAGAAATAGTACCGACTTGTGCAATTGACTTATCATCAGTACAAGGACGTGAAATTGATTTCAATTTTTCAACAGCTACTATTACCGCTTTATCGATACCACGCTTCAGATCCATCGGGTTCATACCGGCGGCACGTGCTTTCAAGCCTTCTACCAAAATAGCGCGGGCTAATACCGTTGCTGTAGTTGTACCATCACCGGCCAAATCAGAAGTTTTAGAAGCCACTTCTTTAACCATTTGCGCACCCATATTGGCAAAAGCGCATTGTAACTCCACTTCATTAGCTACACTCACACCGTCTTTGGTGATGGTTGGTGAGCTGAATTTCTGTAGCACTACATTACGACCTTTAGGGCCTAGTGTAACTTGCACGGCATCGGCCAATACATTGGCACCTTCCATCAATGCTTTTAGGGCATCTTGACCAAATTTAAATTCTTTTGCTGACATATTCTTTCCTCTTTAAATGTTCATTTCTTAAGCTAAACGGACGGCGGTGTTTACTCTAAAACACCCATAACATCATCCTCACGCATGACGATATAGTCGGCGCCATCGATTTTCACTTCTGTACCGGCATATTTGCCAAATAAAATCTTGTCGCCCGTCTTAAGAGCAATCACACAAACCTGGCCGTTATCCATAACCTTACCGGGACCTACCGCTACCACCTCACCCTTGGATGGCTTTTCTGCTGCAGAGTCAGGGATAATGATCCCACCAGCTGAAGTAGGCTCTTCTTCTAGACGCTTAATAACAACGCGATCCTGTAATGGTCGAATCTTCATAATGAACTCTCCATACTAAAAATAGTTAAACCAAAAAATTGGCACTCTCCCCGAGGGAGTACCAATGCTAGTCATATGGGGGTGGCAGTCAAACTTTCAAGGGGGCTGATGGATTAAAAGCGACTAGAACTCCAATTGTGTCTTTTTTGTCCAATGGCTTCGGCGGGAACAACTAAGAGGGGGCAGTACTGATATCACTATAGGATATAAGCATTTTAACTTAAGATCGGACTGTTTTTTAACTTAACTGAGGGGCTTAACCATGAGTCGAGAAGAGCGTGATTCTTTATTATCCGCACCGGCTGCCGGGGCAGGAGCTCCTCCACCTGCATTCTCCGTGGCGGGTTTCTTTAGTCACTGCAAGTCTGAGCTCGAGTATTATTTTTTTGATATTCGCGCTGTATGTCGCAGAGGGGATTATGCCGCTTTAAAGCGCTTTGTTGACGCGCATCCTGATCCAGAACTTTTAAGAAGGATGGCAAATCGTTTAGATATCATCAATCATCCACCGCTATACGAAATTGTTATGTCTAACAGAAGCTTAGGTCATTATGCGTGTGCTCAGTTGCTGCTTCGATTAGGAGCTGATTCAAATTTTTCTGAAAAAAGTGACCCATTAGATTCTCTGCTAAGGAATGCCATTGCTTATTCAACGGTTGAGATGGCTGCCTTATTGGCTCAACATAAAGCAGAATTTAAAAAAGACGCAAAAGGTAAAATCCTGGGTTTAGAGTCATTGTGGGATAAAAAAATTGCTGCGACTATAGAATTAGTCGGGAAAAAACCTAAATTAGATTTTATCGCTGAAATTGAAGCTGCAACCGTGATTGAAGAAGAGCATGAAACTCATACTGAAAGCAAAAAGGAGCGCTAATGGAATCATTCATTAAATTTTTGCGCAATAGCACAATATCGTCTTTCTTTTTAACGCTATTTTTTGTGATTAGTTTCGGCATCGGTCCTCACCACCCAACGGCTAATTTAACGGTCTTACTGGCTGGAATTGGTGTGATGCTAGCTTGGGTTAATCCCACGCTTATTATGTCCATGCGAGATGGGTTTAGTCTAAGCTTGACAAAAACAAGAACATTTACATTAAAACTTAAGCCAACAGATGAAGCGGCCCAGAAGCTGATTTTAGAGGGTATGCAAAGAGCTAGCAAAGACAAAGTCCAATGGCAGCGACACCCAAGCCAGTGCTAAAGAGTTCCATAATCAATCTTACAAGCATCTTGAGCGATTTAACTATTTGCATTTTGGAAATATTGTGACTAATTTTTCTAATCTTGAAGAAGTTAACACTCATTTGCAATATGGGCATAGCGCAAGTGTGGCAGGTGCTTTAACTTTGATTGTGGCGGGCTATGCTCTGCAAATGCATGAGCTGCTAAATAAAACAGAAGAGAGGGGTGTTTCAAAATTGATGACTACTGGTGCTGGCACATTTGCTGCAGGCTTTGCCGTGGCGTCACTTTGCCACTGGTACGTTTCTAGTTGTATAGCGACACACCAAAAACAACTTAAGCTCATGCGTCAAATTCTAAAAGATAAACATGGCTTATTTTCAGAGGCAAAAGCTGCGATTATTGATGCGGGAGCAGGCACGGTAGCTGCTTCACCTTCTACCTCAAACCCCCTCCTAACATCAGCTGCTACTGGCAGTACTGGGGCTGGAACAGGCTTAGAGCTAACAGAAACAGCAAGCTCGCCCGGTTCTATAGTATCACCTACCCGTCCTTAAGGCTTTAGTTATGGGCAAGGATTAAAGCACTTCTCCCCCTCTTAAAAATCCCTCATAACTGCAAAGCGTCAGTAGTTCTCGCCACATTCGGTGAGGAGCAGCCGAGTCAATAACTTCATTTTTGACATCCACCCGCGTTCAGCAGAGAATTAGCGCTTTTTAGCCAAGCAGGATATAGCCATGAATGACACTTTCAAATCGCAGCGCTCACTTAAAGTGGGTGAAAAGTCTTATCAGTATTTCAGCTTGAAGGCCGCTCAAGAAGCCGGACTTAAAAATATTGATCAATTGCCTTTTTCTCTGAAGGTTCTGCTGGAAAACCTATTACGTCATGAAGATGGCAATACGGTGGATGCGGATGATATCCAAGCTTTCTCACGCTGGCTTGAAGCCCGCGATTCAGAACGTGAAATTGCTTATTACCCCACCCGCGTCCTAATGCAAGATTTTACCGGTGTACCAGCCGTCGTTGATTTAGCTTCGATGCGTAATGCCATGGTCAATCTTAACGGTGATGCACAAAAAATTAATCCGCTGTGTCCTGTTGATTTAGTTATCGATCACTCGGTACAAGTTGACGATTGGAAAGATAAAAATGCCTATGCCGAAAATGTCGACATTGAAATGCAGCGCAATCATGAACGTTATGCATTCTTACGCTGGGGACAACAAGCTTTTAAAAACTTTCGTGTAGTTCCTCCAGGCACCGGGATTTGCCATCAAGTGAACTTAGAATATCTAGCCAAAACCATTTGGTCAGAAACTAAAGAAGGTGAAAACTGGGCTTATCCTGACACTTTAGTCGGAACCGATAGCCACACCACTATGATTAATGGTTTAGGTGTTTTAGGTTGGGGCGTTGGTGGTATCGAAGCGGAAGCGGCGATGCTAGGTCAAGCAATCTCAATGTTAATCCCGCAAGTCGTCGGCTTTAAACTCAGCGGTAAGTTGACTGAAGGTGTGACCGCGACTGACTTAGTTTTAACCGTAACCCAAATGCTACGCAAACATGGCGTTGTTGGAAAATTCGTTGATTTTTTTGGTCCTGGCTTAAAAGATTTAACACTCGCCGATCGCGCAACCATCGCTAACATGGCCCCTGAATATGGCGCCACCTGCGGCTTATTCCCGATTGATCAAGAAACCTTAAACTACATGGAATTAACCAGCCGCGATGCTGACACCATTGCTTTAACCAAAGCCTATGCGCAAGCACAGGGCATGTGGCATGATGAAAATTCGCCTGAACCCGTTTTCAGCTCGGTTTTAGAATTAGATTTAAGCCAAGTCGAACCCTGCTTAGCAGGACCTAAGCGTCCACAAGATCGCGTGTCGCTCAATGATGTACCGGCAGCATCAGCAAGCTTTATCCAAGAAACTCATGCCGACAAACAAGCTACTCCAAGCACCACTAATCTGAGCGATGGCTCAGTTGTGATTGCCGCCATTACCAGCTGCACCAATACTTCTAATCCAGCGGTAATGCTAGGCGCCGGTTTGCTGGCGAAAAAAGCCGTGGAAATGGGCTTAACCATCAAACCTTGGGTAAAAGCTTCTTTAGCTCCAGGATCTAAAGTGGTTACGGGGTATTTAGACAAAGCCGGTTTAACACCTTATCTCGAAAAACTCGGATTTTATTTAGTAGGTTATGGCTGTACCACTTGTATTGGTAATTCAGGGCCGCTCGACGACAGCATTGCCAAAACCGTTACCGAACAAGATTTAACGGTAAGTGCCGTCTTATCAGGTAACCGTAACTTTGAAGGACGCATTCATCCGCAAGTTAAAGCGAACTGGCTTGCGTCTCCTCCTTTAGTAGTCGCTTATGCGCTCGCAGGTTCAACCCTGGTGAACTTAAGTACTGATCCGATTGCCACCACCGCCGATGGTAAAGCAGTTTATCTTAAAGACTTGTGGCCAAGTTCTGCCGAAATTCAGCAAGCGCGTCTGGCCTTAAGCAGCCAATTATTCCGCGATGATTATGCTGACGTATTCAGTGGCACTCAAGAATGGCAAGACATGCCCGTTAAAAAATCGGATACCTATGACTGGAATGCCAATTCCACTTATATTCAATATCCACCTTTCTTTAACGACATGCAGCCAAGCGCTGCAAAGATCAATAATTTACACAGTGCGCGCATTCTCGCCATCTTTGGCGACAGCATTACCACCGATCATATTTCACCAGCTGGCGCGATTAAAGCGAACAGTCCTGCCGGGCTCTATCTAAAGACTAAGGGTGTGGACGCTAAAGACTTTAACTCCTACGGTGCACGACGGGGTAATCATGAAGTGATGATGCGCGGTACTTTCGCCAATATTCGAATTCGCAATGAAATGGTACCGGGCGTCGAAGGTGGATTTACACGCTACCAATTAGATAAACAAGAAATTCTGCCCATCTATGATGCCGCGATGCTGTATCAACAAGCCAATACACCGTTGGTCATCATTGCCGGCAAAGAATACGGTACCGGTTCTTCACGTGACTGGGCGGCTAAAGGAACAATCTTATTAGGCGTAAAAGCAGTTATTGCCGAAAGCTTTGAACGTATCCATCGCTCAAACTTGATTGGTATGGGTGTATTACCATTAGTGTTCCAACAAGGCCAAACTCGCCAAGATCTAAACTTGGATGGCCGCGAAATCATTGACTTGCTCGGACTAGAAAACGGTGTTGTACCTGGCATGGCAGTCACTATGCGCATCCAACACCAAGACAATTCAACTAAAGAAGTGCCGCTCATCTTGCGCATCGACACGCAAATCGAAGCTGAGTATTACCAAAATGGTGGTATTTTGCATTATGTGTTACGTAAGATGTTGGGATAAATGCCGCTGGATTGAGCAAACGGCAGCTTTGTTGCCGTTTGCGCAGCCTAACAGTCGGAATTTACGGTCTCACGAGTAAAATCATCATAGGATGTTGGCACCGTTGGGCTGTAGGGGCAATCCCCCCATGGTTGCCCTCTCAATTGCACATCGATGTTATTTCAGAGAGGACTTCATAAGCCCAACCTCGTTATTAAATATCAATAATGTTACATTATGCCTCCACGCACATTTTGATAACGCCAGATGAAAAAAAGTCTTCTATTTGCGATTAGTCTCGGAAACATGCTGGAGTGGTACGACTTCGGATTATTCACTCTCTTCTCCTCCATCCTTGCCAAACTTTTTTTACCTAATTATGACTCTTTTACAGCAAGCTTAAGCATTTTTGCCATTTTCGCGACAGGCTTTATTTGTCGTCCTCTAGGCGCCGTTTTATTCGGCCATTTTGGCGATAAGATCGGGCGAATCCGCACCTTACGCTATTCGGTGCTATGCACAGCTCTGCCCACCGTTCTTATTGCGTGCTTACCCACTTATGAGTCAATGGGTTTATTCAGCGCCATCGCATTAATTGCCTTACGTTTGATACAAGGCATTTGTATTGGCGGTGAGTTTAGCGGGATTATTATTTATCTTGCTGAAAGCGCACCACAACATAGGCGCGCCTTTTACACCAGTTTTGCGGGGACCGCTGCTAACCTTGGCATTTTGAGTGCAACTGGCATCGATTTATTACTGCACTTTTTCTTAGATGCCCATCAACTTGAATCCTACGGTTGGCGCCTGGCTTTTCTATTAGGCGGTATCATAACTATCGTTATTTTACTCTCGCGCAGTCGTTTACCTGAAACCCATGTTTTTGAAAAACTCAAACCTCAACAACGTGCATTACATTTGCCTATTGCTGAAGTCATTCGAAAAATGCCTTGGCAGCTACTCCGCATTGTCGCTTTAACTGCTGTAGGCGCTTCCCTGTATTACACGGCTTTTGTTTACATCAGCACCTATCTCTTTGAGGTAACAAATTTAGCTAAAGAAACTATTCTGGAAATTCAAAGTCTCTGCATTATCAGCATGCTGTTATTAGTACCTTTATTCGGCATATTTTGTGATCGCTTAGGGCGAAAACGCAGCATGCTACTGATTTCTTTGAGCACGCTATTTTTAATTCTGCCTTGTTTTCATTTTTTCTTGCAGGGCACAGTCATGTCGGTGATCTTAGCTATGGCGATCCTGACTTTAATTAGTTCGCTAGAGCAAGCCACCACTTCAATCACGGTGGTCGAGAACTTTCCCGCTCGCTTACGTTACAGTGGGATTTCATTTGGCTACAACATTGGCTTAGCTGTTTTCGGCGGTACCGCACCTTTCATCGCCTCAAGCTTAATGGCCTCGACTCATAACCCTGTTGCACCCGCTTACTTTTTATTCGTGGCGGCCTTGATTACCTTCTTGGTGGCCATCTTTGGCTTGAAGGAAACTAAGGGTAAGTCGTTGTTAGATTAATGCTGCTATGTAAGTTGGGCTGTAGGGGCTGGCCCCTGTGCCTGCCCTCTTTCAGTTGGGTGCATGTGTAGTATGTGGATCAGTGCTGTGTACAAGTCCTGTCTGTAAAAATAACATTGATGTACCATTGACAGGGAGGGGACAGGGCCCCGGCCCTACAGCCCCAGCCTTTTTCCCAACCCAAAAACCCGGTACTCTTGGCTCATGAAAAAACTACTCGCGGCTTTATTATTATTGCTTTCGCTGAACGTGTTGGCCGCTACACAACAACCTTTGCCAGTCGATCAGGCGTTTCAGCTCAGCTTGATGGTGAAAGACCGGCAAACTCTCGTGGCGCAATGGAAGATGGCTCCAGGCTATTTTCTTTATCGCGAACGCATCCATTTTATTCCCACCTGTCCAGAAGCCACTCGCTTAGGCAAAGCTTGGATGCCCAAAGGAATTAAAAAATCTGATGTAGAACTCGGTAATTATGAAGTTTATGCCCATGATCTCAAAGTCATTATTCCTATTATCGATAGCACTGAAAATCTAATGACTTTGAGCATTGATTACCAAGGCTGCTCAGAAGCCGGCTACTGCTATCCACCCACCAAAAAAGTCTTTCGTGTCAACTTGGCCGGTGCTTATTTACAAGCTACTAGCGCACTGAAGCTTAATCTACCACCACCGCAGCCCGCTATACTTAGCAAGCAAGATAAAATCACCGCGCTTTTGAATTCAGAACACACTCTCTGGATTTTATTAGCCTTTTTCGGCTTTGGTCTTTTGATTTCTCTCACGCCATGTGTATTACCAATGATCCCTATTTTATCCAGCATTATCATGGGACAAAAAAATCTTAATCGACATCACTCATTTTTATTGTCGCTCTGCTATGTCATCGGAATGGCAGTAACATATGCGATTATTGGTATTCTCTTCGGCTTAATTGGCAGTAATTTTCAAATTGTCTTGCAAAAACCTGCCGTTATTATCGCTTTTAGCTTGATGGTTGTAGCCATGGCCTTATCGATGTTTGGGCTCTATGACTTACAATTACCTTCTCGTTTCAGTGCGCGGCTGCAAAACATTTCTGGCACTCAACAACGTGGTTCTTATCTCGGTGCTTTTGTAATGGGTATCTTAGCCACTTTGGTTGTGTCACCTTGTGTTACTGCACCCTTGGTCGGTGTGCTAGGTTTTATTGGTGAACGTGGCAGCATGGTTTTAGGCGGAAGCGCGCTATTCATGCTGGGACTTGGCATGGGTGTTCCACTACTCATTATTGGCACTACTGGCCATATCTTTTTTAAGACCGGTCCTTGGATGAACCGCATCAAGCAATTACTTGGTCTCATTATGCTAGGCGTGGCCATTTATATGCTGTCACGTCTTTTACCAAACACCATCACTATGCTGTTGTCGATCTTGCTAAGCTTAGCAAGCGGCATTGTATTGGGTGCACTTAAATCCGCTCATAGTCTAGGTGATAAATTCGCTAAAGCATTGGGTTTGTTATTTTGCCTTTACGCGGTGGCTCTAAGCTTTAGTTTAATCGCGGGCAATACCAATCCTTTGCATCCCTGGGTGAGTGAAACGCCGCACAATCAGGCTCTCTATTTCGTCCCCGTCAAAACAGTTGCTGAGGTGGCAAAGCAAGTCGCTGCGGCTAATGGAAAACCCGTAATGCTCGATTTTTATGCCGACTGGTGCGTAGCGTGCAAAGTTATGGATCGCACCACCTTTAGCAATCCAGAGGTACAACGTCAACTACAGGCCTTTATTTTGCTGCGAGCGGACATAACAGCTAACGATGAGCAAGACAAAGCTTTGAACAGTTTTTATCGTGTCATCGCGCCACCAACGATTGTTTTCTTCAACTCAGCTGGGGAAAATATGCCGGAACAAATGTTAGTCGGCGAAGTATCGGCTACAGAACTCAGCCAACACCTTAAGGAGCTCAAGTAATGTCCGTTCGTGAAACTTTAAGCCTACCCGACAACCGAAAACGATTATTACTGCACTCTTGTTGCGCCCCCTGCTCCGGTG
>JBDNGR010000312.1:0-1561 GCA_041689165.1 Coxiellaceae bacterium | reverse complement strand
TGGATTCAGTTGTTGCATGCTTTTTCCCTCATTCCCAGTTCGTTTAGGAATTCATTGCTTCGGCTAATTTGGTCAATTTTCCCCGGACAGAGCTATCGATAACGGTATCGCCTGCGCGTATGACTGCGCCACCGATCAAATTCTTATCAACTCGGGTCAGCAACTTGATCTCTCTGTTCAAACGAGTCTTGAGTGCCTGGGTAATTTTGTTTACAACTTCTTGGTTCAGTTCAAACGCGGTAGACAGCTCTACGTCCACTGTCTTTTCCTGTGCCGCTTTGAGCGCTGCAAATAGCTCGGATATTTCTCCTAGCAATGTCAGACGCTTATTCTCTGCGAGCACAATAATGAGCTTATGCACCGAGGGTGACAACTCATCGCCACAAAGATTAATCAGCGTGTCGGACTGTTGTGCCGCAGTGAGCGCTGGCGACAACAAACGTCGACGCACTTGTTCACTCGCAGCCACGTTGGCCAGTAAGCTCAGCGCCTGTGACCAAGCACTTAGTTCATTGGCAGCCAGAGCAACTTCAAACGCTGCTTTAGCATACGGTCTGGCTAATGTAATTGACTCTGCCATTACTTATCGCCTTATAGCTCGGATGCGAGCTTCTTCATAAGCTCTTCGTTAGCCGCCTGATCGATCGTGTTTTCCAGAATCTTTTCAGCGCCAGCTACCGCAATTGCGGCCACTTGCGAGCGAAGATCTTCTTTCGCGCGTTGCAGCTCCATCTTAATCTCAGCTTGAGCACCGGCGATAAGACGCTGCCCTTCTTCGCGTGCTTTATCTTTCGCCTCGTCGACGATTTGACTAGCGCGCTTATTGGCTTGCTCGATCAACTCTGCTCCGTGCTGCTTGGCATCACGGAGCTCTTCCGCTGCTTTGTTCTGCGCAAGGTTCAGATCACGCTGGGCGCGATCAGCTGCTTCGAGCCCTTCTGCGATTTTCTGCTGACGCTCTTCAAGAATCGAAGTGATCGGAGGCCAAACATATTTCATGCAAAACCAGACGAATACGAAAAACGCTATCGATTGTCCGATTATGGTTGCGTTGAGATTCATGCAGGTACCTCAAAATAAATAGTTGTCGTTAACTTTTTTGAGTTAACGAACCCGACTATCCGTTCGATCTTAAACGAATGGGTTCGCGAAAATAAACAGGAACGCCATGCCCACACCAATGATGGAGATTACGTACACGAATGCTGCAACCAAGAAGAACTGAGTCTGCAATTTAGGTGCAAGCTCTGGCTGACGAGCAGAGCTCTCAATCAGTTTGCCGCCCAGATTACCGAACGCTACAGCGGTGCCGGCACCACAGATGCCGAAAATGATTGAAGCAGCGATCAAAGAAAAAGCCTGTACAGTTTCCATTTATATCTCCAAGTTTTACTAAGGATTTTACAGTTGTGATTAAAGGGTTTAGTGAGTCGTGTGTGCCTGATTCAGATACACAATAGTGAGCATCATGAACAGGTAAGCCTGTAGCGTAATCACCAGTAGATGGAACACTGCCCATCCGAAATGCAGCGGCAACTGCCAGTAGCCAACCAAGGCAATC